>NZ_JASATC010000050.1:0-38688 GCF_038440135.1 Pseudomonas sp. OTU5201
TGCATGACGTGTTGTAGGCAGCTGCATTGCCTGCAGGAGCTGGCTTGCCAGCTAATGGCGGCGTTTCGCTGGCAAGCCAGCTCCTACAAGGCTCTTGGCCAGAGGGTAAATCTCTCGCAACAGCTAACGCAGACATAGCGAACTCATTCGCCAAGCAGGCCGAGGATCTGCCCTGTGGGGTTACAGGTTCAGGCGTTGGCGTGTGTATCGACCACCAGCGTCAAGCGCGCGATGAACCCTGCACCGTCTTCCTTCAGTTCCGCGATGGAGTGCTCGCCCTGCTGGCGGTGGAAGACGTAGTCCTGCTCCAGCGGTGTCCAGTCCTGGCCGGGGTGGGAGTAGGGCGGTTTCGCCATCGCCGGGCGGATCACCGCTTCGGGGAAGTACAGCTGGCCAGTGTGGATATCCCGCTCACTCAGATGCACCTTCAGGTGCACATGGTTGGTCCGGCCGGGGTAATAACCCGGGAGGATGCTGCGAAATTCCGCACGGCCGTCGTCGTCGGTGATCTGTACACCACGCAAGTAGCGGCTTCTCGAGTCGCTCCCGACGCCCGAGTAGGCGCCTTGCGCATCGCAGTGCCAGATCTCCAGGGCGGCGTCGCCCAAGGGGCGGCACCCGTCCAGTTGCAGCACCTCGAACTGAAGCCGTAAGGCGATGCCTGGTTTACCGTCCGTGATGTCCTGGCGCAACAGCGCATCTTCCAGATAGAAGGGCCCGGCGGTCTGCACCGGGCTGAGACGGCAGGCCCTGGTGCTGTCGGACTGGCCGAATCGCGGCCAGCTCAGCAACACCAGGCCGCCGAGACCGAATTGCATCAGTTGGCGGCGGGTGGGATGCACGGAGACGCTCCTCTGCAGAGGGTCGGGACATCTCTTTCAGCCTAGACCTGGCACGAAACGACTGCCGCGCCCATCGGTCGCAGTCAATGCGGATGCTTTCCCTTATCTTTCTCGATTGCTGGGTGTATCTTTGGCGCCCCGCAGTCCGGCCCGACAGAGGCCGGTTCGATTAGCCGATGGGACAGCCCCGTTCTTCCCCTGAGGAGCCTGACCCCATGTCGTTCACCCGCAGACAGATTCTCGGTGGCCTGGTTGGCCTCGGTGTGGTCAGCCTCGGTGCCGGCGGCGCCCGCTATTGGCTCGGCCGCACTCTGGATGCCAAGACCCACGACTATGAGCTGATCGCCGCACCGCTCGATCTAGAGCTGGTCGCCGGTCATTCCACCCCGGCCTGGGCCTACGGCGGTCAGGCGCCGGGCGTCGAACTGCGCTCGCGCCAGGGCGACTGGCTGCGAGTGCGCTTCATCAACAAACTCGACGAGCCCACCACTATCCACTGGCACGGCATTCGCGTACCGCTGGAGATGGATGGTGTGCCCTATGTGTCGCAGTTGCCGGTCCTGCCCGGCGAGTACTTCGACTACCGCTTCAAGACCGATGACGCCGGCAGCTTCTGGTATCACCCGCACCTCTCCAGCGCGCACCAATTGGGGCGCGGCCTGGTTGGCCCGCTGATCGTCGAGGAGCGTGAACCCAGTGGCTTCAAGCACGAGAAGGTGCTAAGCCTGAAGACCTGGCATGTCGACCAGGAAGGCGCCTTCACCGCCTTCAGCGTCCCCCGCGAGGCCGCCCGTGAAGGCACCCGTGGCCGTCTGACCACCATCAACGGCAAGCCGCTTCCGACTGTGGAGCTGCCTGCTGGCCAGGTGGTGCGTCTTCGCTTGCTGAACCTGGACAACACGGTTACCTACCGGCTCAACCTGCCGGGGGCCGAGGTGCGTATCTATTCCCTGGATGGTCACCCCGTGGCCCCCCGCGATCTGGGCAAGGAATACTGGCTTGGGCCTGGCATGCGTATCGAACTGGCCATCAAGGTGCCGGCAGAAGGCACCGAACTGCCGCTGCGCAATGGCCCGCTACGTCTGGCGACGCTAAAGAGTGTGGCCAGCAACGAGGCGCCCGGTGACTGGCCGGCACCATTGCCGGCCAACCCGGTACCCGAGCCCGACCTGGAGAAGGCCGAGGTGCTGCGTTTCAACTTCGAGTGGGCTGCCACCCTGGCCAGCGCGGCCGGAAGGCCGAGCAACTACTGGCAGATCAACGGCAAGGCTTGGGACATCGACGACAAGACCTGCGCTGACCGCCCGATTGCCAAGCTGAAGAAAGACGGCCACTACATCTTCGAGCTGCGCAACATGGCTCAGTACCTGCACCCCATTCATCTCCATGGCATGGCCTTCAAGGTGCTGGACTCGGACCGCAAGTCCATCATTCCGTACTTCACCGACACCTACCTGCTGGGTAAGAACGAGACCGCGCGCATCGCGCTGGTCGCGGAAAACCCGGGGGTGTGGATGTTCCACTGCCACGTCATCGACCATATGGAAACCGGCCTGATGGCCGCCATCGAGGTTGTCTGAGCCGACCATGCGCCAGCCCCAGATCATCGACCGCAGCCGCGACGAACACTTCATGCGTGAGGCCCTTGCCCTTGCCCAGCAAGGTGCAGCGCTGGGCGAGGTGCCGGTGGGGGCGGTGCTGGTCAAGGATGGCGAGATCGTCGGGCGCGGCTTCAACTGCCCCATTTCCGGCCATGACCCCAGTGCCCATGCCGAGATGGTGGCAGTACGTGACGCCGCCAGCCGCCTGGAGAACTATCGCCTGGTCGGCAGTACCCTCTACGTCACGCTCGAACCCTGCAGCATGTGCGCGGGGCTCATCGTCCACTCGCGGATCACCCGCGTCGTCTACGGCGCCACCGAGCCCAAGGCGGGCGTGGTGATCAGTCGCGGCCAGTTCTTCGAGCAGGAATTCCTCAACCACCGGGTTCTGGTGGAGGGCGGGGTTCTGGGGCAGGAATGCAGCGAGATGCTCTCGGCGTTCTTCCAGGCGCGCCGGGCGGCACGCAAGGACACCTGACTCGGAAGCTTCCGACAGGCTATCCGACCATGGTCGGGTTCTTTGCCGCTAGACCCAGAAATCTCCTGTGCTAAGGTGCGCAGCCGTCCGAAATGGGCGGCCCAGAGCGTCTCGTCTGCGATTCGCTGGGGAAGGCCCCGATAGGGGCTACCGCCAGGAGGCGCCCGCAATCCCGTTGTCCCGCAGTGCCCGTTTCACCGTTTGACGGAAAGGCCATGGCAGCTTCAGGTCAGGGTCCTCCTGAAAACATGAATGTGTTGTTGAGGGTGCTGTTATGAGTGAAACCAGGGTCCAGTCGTACCAGGATCAGGTTGGGGTGGAGCCAGTTGATTCTTCGGGGCTGGCAGTCCATCGGCTGAGCTTCCTTGAAGCCGTCGCCATGATCGTAGGCACCAACATCGGGGCGGGCGTGCTCTCCATGGCCTATGCCAGTCGCAAGGCTGGCTTCATGCCCTTGCTGCTGTGGCTCGCAGTAGCGGGCGTGTTCACCACCATTTCCATGCTCTACGTATCGGAAACCGCTCTGCGCACCCGTACCCACAGCCAGCTGAGCGGCCTCGCCCAGCGCTACGTGGGCTCGTTCGGTGCCTGGGCCATCTTCCTGTCGGTTGCGGTCAACAGCATCGGCGCGCTGATTGCCTACATGAGCGGCAGTGGCAAGATTCTCAGCGCGTTCCTCGGCATCAGTCCGGCGCTGGGCAGCGTGCTGTTCTTCCTGCCGGCGGCGCTGGTGCTGTATCTCGGCCTGGGTGCCATCGGCAAGGGTGAGAAGTTCATCAGCATCGGCATGGTCAGCATGATCGTCCTGCTGGTGGTCGCCACCCTGATCAACGAGAACACCGATGTCGCGCGCCTGATGGAAGGCGACTGGATCTACATGGTGCCGGTGTTCAATATCGCCGTGTTCTGCTTCTCCGCGCAGTACATCGTCCCGGAGATGGCCCGTGGCTTTAGCCATGCACCGCAGCAACTGCCGAAGGCAGTGATCACCGGCATGCTGGTGACCTTCTGCCTGCTGGCGATAGTGCCCATGTCGGTGATCTCCCTCACTGGCCTGGAGAACCAGACCGAAGTCGCCACCCTGGCTTGGGGGCAGGCGCTGGGTCAGTGGGCGTTCTACACCGCCAACACCTTCGCCCTCTGCGCCATGCTGACGTCTTACTGGGGCCTGGGTGGTAGCTTCCTGACCAACATCTTCGACAAGTTCCACAAGCTTGGCCCGGAAAACCGGCCGAAGACCCGCCTGCTGGTACTCGCCATCGTTTGCGTACCGCCCTTCGTGCTGGCCTACAGCGGCATGATCGGCTTCGTGAACGCGCTGTACTTCGCTGGCGCCTTCAGTGGCGTGATCCTTTCCATCATGCCGATCCTCATGCTGCGTTCCGCTCGTCGCCATGGCGACCTACAGCCGGCCTGGCAGTGTGGCTGGATCGCTCATCCGCTGATCCAGGTGTTCATCGTGATGATCTACCTGGCCAGTGCGGCCTACGCGATCTGCAGCGCACTGAATCTGCTGCCATCCGGTTGGTGATGGCCTGAAACGAAAAGGACCGCGAGACAGGCCGTGTGAAAACCCCCTGAGTGCAGGCCAAGCCAACGCCCCGACTGGTTCGGGGCGTTGGTGTTTCTGGGTAATCGAAAGAGAGGAACGGGATTTATCCCATCAGTTCGATTAGCCGGCGGGCGCCGAGCACATTGATCGCTCGTTTCAGGTTGCAGGCACTGACCGCCAGGGCCATTTCCGTGCGTGCGCCCTGCAACTGGCGGAGCAGGAAACGGCCATTGCCCAGGATCCACTGTTTCAGGTTGCCGAAGGGGTGTTCAACGATGGATCGGCGCCTGACCATGATTTCCGGCTGTGCCTGCATCCGCTGCTGCATGCGCTCGAAAGCCGACTCATGGGCATGCCGGGTGATGTACCGCCGCTTGGCTTTCGTGCACTGCGGCTGCAATGGGCAGGTGCTGCAATCGGTGCGGGCCGCATAGATGCGCTGGGTGCCGTTGTGCTGTTTGAGCGGTAGCCACTGGCCCGCCGGGCACCGGTACTGGTCGTTTGCGGCATCGTAGGTAAAGGCCTTGCGATCGAACAACAGCGTGTCGCCGTCCTGGTTGTTGATGCCCCGGTTCGACGGCACGAATACGGTGATGCCCGCATCGTCACAAGCCTGGAACTTGCTGCCGTCGATAGCACCAGCGGGCCGCTGATGAGTCCGACCTAGCGGCAGAACTGCACAAGCCTCAACTCAGACGGCTAGGTTTTCACACAGTCTGGAGATGCGGGCTTCTTTGTGGTCGAAAAGGACGGCTCAGAGTTTCTCGTCCTGCTGGTTTTCCGGCGGACGGGTCTTGTTGATGCCTGGCAGGTGGCTGGCGTTTTCAGCCAGTTGGCTGCCTTCCATCTGCGGCTGGGTCACCCAGGTGAGGATGTCGTAGTAGCGGCGGATGTTCTGGACGAAGTGCACCGTCTCGCCACCGCGGGCATAGCCGTAGCGAGTCTTGCGGTACCACTGCTTCTGCGACAGGCGCGGCAGCATCTTCTTCACGTCCAGCCACTTGTTCGGGTTCAGGCCCTCGGCCTCGGCCAGCTTGCGCGCGTCACCCAGGTGGGCGATGCCGATGTTGTAGGCGGCCAGGGCGAACCAGGTACGGTCCGGTTCCTTGAGGTCCTCGGAGAGACCATTCTTGATCAGGGTGAAGTACTTGCCGCCACCGTGGATGCTCTGCTGGGCACTCAGACGGTTGGACACGCCCATGGCCTTGGCAGTGTTCTCAGTCAGCATCATCAGGCCGCGCACGCCGGTCTTGGAGGTGGCGGTGGGCTGCCAGAGGGATTCCTGGTAGCCGATGGCCGCCAGCAGGCGCCAGTCCACGTCATTCTTCTGCGAGGCCAGGCGGAAGTGCTGCTCATACTTGGGCAGGCGCTGCTGCAGATGCTTGGCGAAGGTGTAGGCACCCACATAGCCGAGTACGTCAACGTGGCCGTAGTAGCGATCCTTCAGGCGCTGCAGGGTGCCGTCCTTGCGGGCCTTGTCGAGGAAGGCGTTGACCTCGTTGTAGAGGCTGTCGTCCTCGCCCGGCGCCATGGCCCAGGCCAGGCTGGTGGCGTCGCCCAGGTCGAAGGCGACGCGTACATTGGGAAAATAGACCTGGTTCATCGCCAGTTCGTTGGAGTCCACCAGGGTCAGGTCGATCTGACTTTCGTCGACCATGCGCAGCAGGTCGACCATTTCCACCTCGTCCGATTCCTCGTATTTCAGTCCGGGCAGGGTGGCTTTCAGCTTGGCAAGCTGCTCGGCGTGGCTGCTGCCCTTGAGCACCAGGATGCGCCGGCCAACCAGGTCCTCGGGGCGGGTAGGGCGGCGTTCGCCGTTGCGGTAGATGACCTGGGGGGTGACGTCCAGGTAGGAATGGGAGAAGCGGACTTCGTTCTTGCGCGCCTCGCTGGCCACCAGACCAGCGGCTGCCAGCACAGGACCATTGGCCTGACCTAGCCGGGAGAAGACGTCGTCCAGCTTGTCGGCGGTCTCGATCTTGAGTTCGACGCCCAGGTCGTCTGCAAAGCGCTTGACCAGTTCGTACTCGAAGCCGGTTTCGCCGTTGCGATCCTCGAAGTAGGTGGCCGGGCTGTTGCGGGTGATCACGCGTAGAACACCCTCCTCCTGAACGCGCTCGAGGGTGTTGGGCTGTTTGCAGCCGACGAGCATCAGGAGGAATCCGGTAGCCAGGGCCCAGAAAGCCCGACGTGTGCCGAACACGTGTTGATTTAGCATCCACGGAGTATACGCAAAGGCTGGCGGACGCCATATCTCGACAGAGGGCATCTTCTCTGCTAGCTCTCGGGCGACGCGAGGCACCTTCAGAGGTGCCGGAAAGCGGCGCTTTGCGCTAGAATGCACGGCCTCCAAGCACACCCCTTCCCCAGAGGCTGTCCCGAAGATGTTGATCCTGCGCGGTGCTCCCGCCCTTTCCGCTTTTCGCCACGGCAAACTGCTCGAGCAACTGACCCAGAAGGTCCCCGCCGTCAGCGGACTCTACGCCGAGTTCACCCACTTCGCCGAAGTGATTGGCGTACTCAGCGGGGAGGAAGAGCAAGTCCTGGCTCGCCTGCTCAAGTACGGCCCCAGCGTTCCGGTGCAGGAGCCGCGCGGCCGCCTGTTCCTCGTCGTGCCGCGCTTCGGCACCATCTCGCCCTGGTCGAGCAAGGCCACTGACATTGCCCGCAACTGCGGCCTGGCCAAGATCGAGCGCCTGGAGCGCGGTATCGCCTACTACGTGGCCGGTGAGTTCAGCGACGCCGACGTGCAACTGATCGCCAGCAGCCTGCATGACCGCATGACCCAACTGGTGCTGGCCGGCCAGGAAGAGGCCGCCAGCCTGTTCAGCCATGCCCAGCCCAAGCCGCTGACGGTGGTCGACATCCTTGGCGGCGGCCGCGCCGCGCTGGAGAAGGCCAACGTCGAACTGGGCCTGGCGCTCGCCGAAGACGAAATCGACTACCTGGTGAAGAGCTTCAACGATCTGGGTCGCAACCCCCACGACGTCGAGCTGATGATGTTCGCCCAGGCGAACTCCGAGCACTGCCGCCACAAGATCTTCAACGCCAGCTGGGACATCGACGGCCAGGCGCAAGAGAAGAGCCTGTTCGGCATGATCAAGAACACCTACGAGATGCACCGTGAAGGCGTGCTGTCCGCGTACAAGGACAACGCCTCGGTGATCGTGGGCTCCACCGCCGGCCGCTTCTTCCCGGACCCGGCGACCCGCCAGTACGGCGCGACCCAGGAGCCCGTGCACATCCTGATGAAGGTGGAAACCCACAACCACCCGACGGCCATCGCCCCCTTCCCCGGCGCCTCCACCGGCTCCGGCGGCGAGATCCGCGACGAAGGTGCCACCGGCCGTGGCGCCAAGCCCAAGGCGGGCCTGACCGGTTTCACCGTTTCCAACCTGCAGATTCCCGGTTTCGAGCAGCCTTGGGAGAAGCCTTACGGCAAACCCGAGCGCATCGTCACCCCGCTGGACATCATGATCGAAGGCCCGCTGGGCGGTGCCGCGTTCAACAACGAGTTCGGCCGTCCGGCCCTGACCGGCTATTTCCGTACTTTCGAGCAGGCCATCGACACCCCTCACGGTGAAGAAGTCCGCGGCTACCACAAGCCGATCATGCTCGCTGGCGGTATGGGCAACATCCGCGCCGAGCACGTGCAGAAAGGCGAAATCTCCGTCGGTGCCAAGCTGATCGTCCTCGGCGGACCGGCCATGCTCATCGGCCTGGGCGGTGGTGCTGCTTCCTCCATGGCTACCGGTTCCAGCTCCGCCGACCTGGACTTCGCCTCGGTACAGCGCGACAACCCGGAAATGGAGCGTCGTTGCCAGGAAGTGATCGACCGCTGCTGGCAGCTGGGTTCGGAAAACCCCATCAAGTTCATCCACGACGTCGGTGCCGGCGGCATCTCCAACGCCCTGCCGGAACTGATCAACGACGGTGGCCGTGGTGGCCGCTTCGAGCTGCGCGCCGTACCGAACGACGAGCCGGGCATGAGCCCGCTGGAAATCTGGTGCAACGAGTCCCAGGAGCGTTACGTGCTCTCCGTGGACGCAGCTGATTTCGAGCGCTTCAAGGCCATCTGCGAACGCGAGCGTTGCCCCTTCGCCGTGGTCGGCGAGGCCATCGAGGAGCCTCACCTGACCGTGGCCGACAGCCACTTCGGCAACAATCCGGTGGACATGCCGCTTGAGGTCCTGCTCGGTAAACCGCCGCGCATGCACCGCTCGGTCAGCCGTGAAGCGGAGCTGGGCGATGACTTCGCCGCTGCTGAACTGGACATCGACGAAGCCGTTAGCCGCGTGCTGCGTCACCCGGCCGTGGCCAGCAAGAACTTCCTGATCACCATTGGCGACCGCACCATCACCGGTCTGGTGGCGCGCGACCAGATGGTCGGCCCCTGGCAGGTTCCGGTAGCCGACTGCGCCGTTACCGCCACCAGCTTCGACGTCTACACCGGCGAAGCCATGGCCATGGGCGAGCGCACCCCGCTGGCCCTGTTGAACGCCCCGGCATCCGGCCGCATGGCCATCGGCGAGACCGTCACCAACCTGGCTGCCTCTAAGATCGAGAAGCTTTCCGACATCAAGCTTTCCGCCAACTGGATGGCCGCTGCCGGCCACCCCGGCGAGGACGCGCGCCTGTACGACACCGTCAAGGCCGTGGGCATGGAACTGTGCCCGGCGCTGGGCATCACCATCCCGGTGGGCAAGGACTCCATGTCCATGAAGACCCGCTGGCAGGATGAAGGTGCGGACAAGTCCGTCACCTCGCCGCTGTCGCTGATCGTCACCGGCTTCGCCCCGGTCAGCGATGTGCGCAAGACCCTGACCCCGCAACTGCGCCTGGACAAGGGCGAGACCGACCTGATCCTGGTCGACCTCGGTCGTGGCCAGGATCGCATGGGTGGCTCCATCCTCGCCCAGGTCTACAGCAAGCTCGGCCAGCAGGTGCCGGACGTCGACGACGCCGAAGACCTGAAAGCCTTCTTCGCCGTGATCCAGGGCCTGAACGCCGATGGCCACCTGCTGGCCTACCACGACCGCTCCGACGGCGGCCTGCTGGCCACCGTGCTGGAAATGGCCTTTGCCGGCCACTGCGGCCTGGACCTCTATCTCGATGCCCTGGCCGACAATCGTGAAGGCGTGGCCGCCGTGCTGTTCAACGAAGAATTGGGCGCGGTCATCCAGGTTCGCCAGGACGCCACGCCGGAAGTGCTGGCCCAGTTCAGCGCTGCCGGCCTCGGTGACTGCGTCGCGGTGATCGGCCAGCCGGTCAATGGCGCCAACGTTGCCATCAGCTTCAATGGCGAGGCCGTGTTCGGCGGCGAGCGCCGCATGCTGCAGCGCCAGTGGTCGGAGACCAGCTACAACATCCAGCGTCTGCGCGATAACGCCGACTGCGCCGACCAGGAATTCGACGCGCTGCTGGAAGAAGACAACCCAGGCCTGAGCGTCAAGCTGAGCTTCGACGTCAACCAGGACATCGCCGCGCCCTACATCAAGAAGGGTGCACGTCCGCAAGTGGCGATCCTCCGCGAGCAGGGCGTCAACGGCCAGGTGGAAATGGCTGCCGCGTTCGATCGCGCCGGCTTCGCGGCCATCGACGTGCACATGAGCGACATCCTGGCTGGCCGCGTCAGCCTGGAAGACTTCAAGGGCCTGGTGGCCTGCGGTGGCTTCTCCTACGGCGACGTGCTTGGCGCTGGTGAGGGCTGGGCCAAGTCGATCCTCTTCAACAGCCGCGCGCGTGATGGCTTCCAGGCCTTCTTCGAGCGCAAGGACAGCTTCGCTCTGGGCGTGTGCAACGGTTGCCAGATGATGTCCAACCTGCACGAGCTGATCCCCGGCACCGAGTTCTGGCCGCACTTCGTGCGCAACCGCTCGGAACAGTTCGAAGCCCGTGTGGCCATGGTCCAGGTGCAGGAGTCGTCCTCGATCTTCCTGCGCGGTATGGCCGGTTCACGCCTGCCCATCGCCATCGCCCATGGCGAAGGCCATGCCGAGTTCGAGAGCGAAGAAGCCCTGTTGGAAGCCGACCTGTCCGGTTGCGTATCCCTGCGCTTCGTCGACACTCACGGCAAGGTTACCGAGACCTACCCGGCCAACCCCAACGGCTCGCCTCGTGGCATCACCGGCCTTACCAGCCGCGACGGTCGCGTGACCATCATGATGCCGCACCCGGAGCGCGTGTTCCGTGCCGTGCAGAACTCCTGGCGCCCGGACGAGTGGCAGGAAGATGGCGGCTGGATGCGCATGTTCCGCAACGCCCGCGTCTGGGTGGATTAACAGCCGGCCAATGACCCTCTCCCTCCAGAGAGAGGGTGCCCGAAGGGCGGGAGAGGGCATTTCAGCCAGCTCCGCATGATCGGCCCACACCGACATCGACAGCGAGAGGCGGGAGAAGGCAATCTTCTCCCGCCTTTTCGTTTCCGAGCCCCGCCCATGCCGGACCCGATACTTCCTGAAGTCCGCCTGCTGCAACCCGGCGATCGGTGCCGCCTCTGTCGCTGTGGCCGCTCGGCAGAGCTACCCGATTGTCCCTCCGGCTGCCCCGAAGGACTCATCCTGATTGCACCTCGCGAGCAGCGCCTGCTGCTGTGCCGTTGCGGCCAGTCCATGCGCCTTCCCTGGTGCGATGGCAGCCACAGTCCGCCCACATCCGGCTTGGGTCAACGCTGGCGGCGCTTCTGGAAAGGTGAGTAGGGCGTCACCTTTATCGCCAGACGCACTATCTCCCGCAGAACACTTTTCCGCGCGATAGGTCCAACGTGCCGTATGTGAACGGTGCCTCGGTAAAATGACGTCAAAGTGCCATCATTTATGGCCATGTTTCCGGGCGCGCACCTGTCGTCCGATCCACGCGGAGAACCTGATGTACAAGCTGTGCTTCTACGTTCCAGAGAGCCATCTGGAACCGGTTAAAAAAGCCGTTTTCGCAGCCGGCGGCGGGCGTATCGGTGCCTATGACAGCTGCTGCTGGCAGGCACTTGGCCAGGGCCAGTTCCGCCCCCTGGAGGGCAGCAATCCCTACCTGGGGCAGGCCGGAATCGTCGAACAGGTCACCGAATGGAAGGTGGAGATGGTGGTTGCCGACGAGCAGATCCACGATGCGGTCAAGGCGTTGAAGAAGGCACATCCCTACGAGACGCCGGCCTTCGAAGTCTGGCGACTCTCCGACCTGGTGTTCTGATCAGCGAAACGCCGCTCTGTACGCCCCTGGCGTGCCGCCAATCGCGGCGCGGAAGCGATTGCTGAAGTGGCTGGCGCTGGCGAAGCCGCAGGCCAGGGCGATTTCCCCCAGCGGCAGTTCGGTATCCCGCAACAGCTTGCGCGCCCGCTCCAGGCGGCGCGCCAGCACATACTGGTGCGGCGGCATACCGAAGCTCTCGCGGAACATCCGCGCGAAGTGATACTCCGACAGCGCCGAGAAGGTCGCCAGCTCGCCCAGGCTGATGGGCTCGGCCAGGCGGTTCTCGATGTAGTCCACCAGGCGCCTGCGCAGCGCCGGCGCCAGCCCGCCCTTCAGGCGTAAACCCTCACGCATCCCGGCCTGGGTAAGCAGGCTGTGGTGGATCATCTCGTGTGCCAGGCTGGTGGCCCGCAGGCGCTCGCTGGGCTCGTGCCAGTCCAGGCTGATCAACTGATGGAAGTTCTGGGCCTGTAACGGGTCGTCGAGGAAGGTGCGCTCGCGCAATTGCAGTTCGCGGGGCTCACGGTCCAGCAGGGTCACTGCTGCCTGGGCGAAGTGCTCCGCGCTGAAGTAGAGGTGGGCCAGGCGAATTTCGCCGTTGATCACCCAGGAGGATTCATGGCCGGCGGGCAGGATGCACAGCTTGTCCGGCGCGCCCTTGGTGTCCGGGCGCTCGCGGCGGAAGGTGCCGGTACCGCCGGCCAGGTAACAGGACAGGGTGTGGACCTTCGGCCCCTGGTAGTCCCTCGCATCGTGATGGTTGCTCCACAAGGCTGCGCCCAGGCCATCGCCCAGCTCCGCACTGTGCTCGAGACGAGCATGGGGCGAACTGCTGAGGGACTGGAAGACCTGGTTCTGTTCGAGTAGCGACATGGGAGGAGCGGCCGGTGTGCGAATGGGGTTCATCCTAGCGCGCGGGCGTGGGGGCGGGCAGCTCTCCGACGAGATAAGCGCAAGTTTGTGCAAGCGGGTCGAAGGGGGCGGGCGGAGACTGGCCGCATCGAAACCGGAGTCGCCGTGATGAACCTGTCCCTTTATCTGCTCACTGTCCTGATTTGGGGCACCACCTGGATCGCCATCAAGCTGCAGATGGGCAGCGTCGCCATACCCGCCTCCATTGCCTATCGCTTCGCCCTGGCCGCCGCCGTGCTCTTCGCCTTCCTGCTGCTCAGTCGCAGGCTGCAGAAGCTCGACGGCCGCGCCCAGCTGATCTGCCTGGCCCAAGGCCTGTGCCTGTTCTGCATCAACTTCATGTGCTTCTACACCGCCAGCCAGTGGATCCCCAGCGGGCTGATCGCGGTGGTGTTCTCCACGGCCACATTGTGGAACGCACTCAATGCGCGAATCTTCTTCGGCCAACGCATCGCCCCCAATGTACTCGCCGGCGGTGGCCTCGGCCTGCTGGGCCTGGGACTGCTGTTCTGGCCCGAGCTTTCGCACCATACCGCCAGCCGCGAGACCCTTATCGGCCTTGGGCTGGCCCTGCTCGGCACACTGTGCTTCTCCGCCGGTAACATGCTTTCCAGCCTGCAGCAGAAGTCCGGGCTCAAACCGCTCACCACCAACGCCTGGGGCATGCTCTATGGCGCCCTCATGCTCAGTGCCTGGTGCCTGGTCAGCGGCACGCCCTTCGACATGGAGTGGAACACCCGCTACATCGGCTCCCTGCTTTACCTGGCGATTCCCGGCTCGGTGATCGGGTTCACCGCCTACCTGACTCTCGTGGGGCGCATGGGCCCGGAACGCGCGGCATACTGCACGGTGCTGTTCCCAGTGGTGGCGCTGAACATTTCGGCCTTCGTCGAAGGCTACCAATGGACCTTGCCCGCGCTGTTCGGACTGGGCCTGGTGATGGCCGGCAATGTGCTGGTGTTCCGCAAGCCGAAACCGCTGTTGCCGGCCGGCGCTGTAGGGCGTGCATGAGTACCGGCCGGGTGGTGCGCGGCCGCGAATTTACCGCGCAGCGGGCCTGGGGCGCGCTGGATATCGCCAACCTGGACGGCACCACTGTGCGCCTGCACTGGACCGATCAGCCCTACGTCTGGCACCAGAACGACGGCGAAGAGGTGTTCGTGGTGTTGGACGGCGAAGTGGAGATGCGTTACCGCTCGGATGGCGAGGAGCTTGCCGTGCTCCTGGGTGTCGGCGACATCTTCTTTGCTGGGGTGGGTTGCGAGCACGTCGCCCATCCCCGGGGCGTGGCGCGCATCCTGGTGGTGGAGCGCGAGGGCAGCGTCTAGCTTTTCGCCACCGTCAGCGCACCCGCGCCAGCAGCAGTGCCGCCAGTGCCGGATAGCAGAGGTAATGCACCACGAACAGGACGGTGCCCATGGGGCTCGGTATGTCCTGCAGTGCCATCATGGTCAGCAGACCGAGGTAGAGCACGCCGAGTATGCCGCCGTAGCCGAGCACGATGCGCCAGCGTTCGCCTGGCGCCGGTGCGCGTTTCTGGATGAAGCGGAAGGCCAGGGCCAGCAGCGTGGCCGTTGCGGTGGCGATCAGCAGGGTGGCGAAGATCCCGCCGATCTTCACGAAACTGCGCAGCAACAGGTTCAGGACGATGGCCAGGGCCACGCCGCCGACGGCGTAGCGCAAGGGGAGTGACATGGTCGTTTCTCGTTGCGGAGGTGGGGAAACTGTAGCCGGACCTGATCCGGGAGTGGTGACCTGCGCAGTTTCGCGGATTTCGTCCGGGCTACAAGAAAAATTCCGCGTCCACCTGTAACGCCAGCGAACGAGCGTTCTCTACCTCTATGTCCGGCGCAGCAAGCCGGCCAAAGACAACCCTCCCGAGGATGCACAAAATGACTACCAAGACTTCCACCACCACCGCTGCCGGCGTCGCCCTGGCCCTCGCCGCTGCCGGTCTGTTCGCCAGCCTGCCGACCCAGGTCATGGCCGAAGAAGCGATGGTGCACTGCTACGGCATCAACGCCTGCAAAGGCCAGAACGATTGCAAGACCGCCAACAACGCGTGCAAGGGACAGGGTGCCTGTAAAGGCCAGGGCTTCAAGAGCACCACGCTGGCCGAGTGCAATTCCGCCGGCGGCAAGGTTGGTCCCTGATGAGGCTGGGGTGGCCTGCGGGCCACCCCGATCCAGGGAGACCTGCCATGCATGAGCACCCATCCAGCCTGGGTTTCGGCCTGGGCTTGCGAAGCCAGTATCACCAGGAGGTGCTCGAACGACAGCCCGCGGTGGACTGGTTCGAGGTGATCTCCGAGAACTACCTGGTAGGCGGCGGCAAGCCGCTCTACTACCTGGATGCCATTGCCGAGCGCTATCCGCTGGTGATGCACGGGGTGTCGCTGTCCATTGGCGGCCCGCACCCGCTGGACCATGATCATCTGCTGCAGTTGAAGGCACTTGCCCAGCGCATCCGGCCCCGCTGGGTCTCGGATCATCTCTGCTGGAGTCGTGGCAACGCCCACCAGCTCCATGACTTGCTGCCGCTGCCCTTCACCGGAGAGAGCCTGGCCCATGTGGCCGAACGGGTCCGGCAGGTGCAGGATGTGCTGGGCCGGCCGTTGGTGCTGGAGAACGTTTCCAGTTACCTGCGCTGTACCGACAGTGAGATGAGCGAATGGGAATTCCTCGCCGCCCTGGTGGACCTCAGCGGCTGCGAACTGCTGTTGGATGTGAACAACGTGTATGTCAGCGCGCGTAACCAGGGATTCGAGCCCTGGGACTTCATCCGCGCACTGCCGAAAACTGCCATCCGCCAATTGCACCTGGCCGGTCATAGCGACTACGGCCGCTACCTGATCGATACCCACGACGCACCGATCTGCGATCCGGTCTGGCAGCTCTACCAGCGCACCCTTGAGCACCTGGGCCCGGTGGCCACCCTGCTGGAGCGTGACGACCACCTGCCGCCCCTGGATGAGCTGCTGGCCGAGTTGGGCAAGGCGCGGGAACTGGCTGATGTCACGCTCGGAAAGGAGGTGGTATGCGCCTGAGCGAATTTCAGCAGCGCTTCGAGGCCTACCTGCTGGATGAATGCGGCCTAGCCGACGCCGAACTGCTCGCAGCCATTCGTGGCGGCCCGGAACTGGGCGCGCTCCAGGGCTTGCAGATTTACCATCATGCCTTCCGCGCACGGCTGGCCGAGGCGCTGCGCGGCGACTACCCGACACTGCATCACTGGCTCGGCGACGATGAGTTCGAAGCCCTGGCCCACGCCTACCTGCGTGCCCATCCGTCCCGGCATTTCAGCCTGCGCTGGCTGGGGGCGAGTCTCGCCGATTTCATCGAGTCCTGGATGGTGCCGGATCAGTCCGCGCCCTTGGCCGAGCTGGCGCGGCTGGAATGGGCCTTCACCCTGGCCTTCGACGCCCCGGCGGATGAGCCGCTGACCCTGGAGCAGATGGCGCATTTGCCCGCTGAAGACTGGCCCGAGCTACAACTGGCTTTGGTGCCCAGCGTGCAGCGGGTGCCGTGCCGCCATAACAGCCTGGCCCTGTGGCGGGCGGCCAAGGATGGCCGCGAGTTCCCTGGCAGCCAGCTGCTGGAGCGAGCCGAACTGTGCCTGGTCTGGCGCCAGGGGCTGGTGGGGCAATACCGCAGCCTTGCCGAGGAAGAGGGTTATGCATTGCTGGGCATGGTGGCGCAGGGCTGGAGCTTTGCCGGCCTGTGCGCGGAACTCGGCGATCCGATGCTGGCGGCTGGCTGGCTGAAGCTGTGGATAAGTGAGGGTGTGGTCAAGCGCGCAGGCTGAGTCTGGCGCCATCCGACCGGCTTTGCCTAGAGGTCGACGCCCAGTCCGAAGCGCTTCTTCAGCACCCGCTCCAGCACGCCTCTTGGCACCCAGCGCGCCAGCAGCGGCAGAGCGCGGCTGCCGTTGCCGATGCGCACCAGCGCCGGGCGCGGTGTGCGTTGCACGGCAGCGAGGAGGGAGCGGGCGAAGTCCGCGGCCGAGGTGGGATTGTCCTGGGACGCACGGGCGCGGGCGCGAATGCCTTCGCGTACCGGCCACCAGGGCGAATCCTCGGCGATCAGGGCTTCCGCCTCGCGAGTGGCGCTGGCGCCGAAACTGGACGCGATAGCGCCGGGCTGCACTTCCATCAGTTCGATTCCGAACGGCGCCAGTTCCAGGCGCAGCGCATCGGAAAGGGCGTGCACCGCAGCCTTGGACGCGCAATAGGCGCCAGCGAAGGGGGTGACCAGCACGCCAGAGACGCTGCCGATGTTCACCACCAGGCCGCGGCGCTTACGCAGCAGCGGGAAGCAGGCGCGGGTCACATCCACCAGGGCGAAGACGTTGGTGTCGAACTGCTTGCGCAGGGCTTCGACGCCGCCATCGAGCAAGGGACCCATGGCGCCGTAGCCGGCATTGTTCACCAGCACATCGAGGCCGCCTTCCTCCCGTTGCAGTCGTTCGGCCAGGGCCGCCACGGCAGCCTGGTCATTCACGTCCAGTTCAATGGCGACGAAGCCGGCGGCTTCCAGTTCGGCAAGGTCCCGTGGTTTGCGGGCGGTGGCCCAGACGCTGTAGCCAGCCGCCTTGAAAGCGTCGGCCAGGGCGCGGCCGATGCCGCTGGAGCAGCCGGTGATCAGGGCGGTGGGAGTGGGCATGGCGAGTCCTTGTGCGCGGAATGTCGGGAGAGGGGAGTAATACTCAGTCGACAAATGTGCCACGCAGATTGGTGGCGCGAAACTCCAGCGATTGGGCTCGATAACCCTGGCGAATGGGCGGCAGGGAGAGGCAGTCCTGCCATTGGGCGCCGGGTTGCAGTTCGGTGGGGCCGAGGTAGCGTGGATGGTCGTAGCTGGGCTGGGCGAGGTTGATGGCGTCACCGGGGCGGAAGGCCTGCACCTGCCAGGCGAAGTCACGCAGTACAGCATCGGCTCCGTTGCGCACGGAGATTGCCAGGGGGCGATCGGCCGGGCAGCGGTCGTCGAGGCGGAACTGGATTTCCAGGCGGGCGAAGCGTTGCTCGACCACACGCTCCTGCCAGAGTACCCAGGCGGCCACCAGACCCAGGCCGGCCACGGCGGCCATTGAGAGCGGCAGTGCCTTGGCCGGGTAACGCAGCAGCAGGATGAGCCAAGTCAGTATCAGAACGATGCCAATCAGCATGGGAAGACCTCCTTGAGGCCTTCCATGCTAACAAGAGTGTCCATGTCCGCCGAGGGCGATGTAGGAGCGAGCTTGCTCGCGAAAGGTTGCCCCTTCGCCAGCACGCTGGCTCCCACGGGTCAGCGGGCGATGCTGTGCACGGCGGCCGACTGCGGGGCGCGACCGTAGACGTCATCCAGACGCTCGATATCGTCCTCACCGAGGTAGCTGCCCGACTGCACTTCGATAATCTCCAGCGGGATCTTGCCCGGATTGGCCAGGCGGTGCACCGAGGCGATCGGGATGTAGGTCGACTGGTTTTCGGTGAGCAGGAACACCTTGTCGTCGCAGGTCACCTGGGCGGTGCCGGAGACCACGATCCAGTGCTCGGCACGGTGGTGGTGCATCTGCAGCGAAAGCTGCGCGCCGGGTTTGACGGTGATGTGCTTGACCTGGAAGCGGCCACCCATGTCCACCGAATCGTACGAGCCCCAGGGGCGGTATACGGCGCAGTGATTCTGGGTTTCGCTGCGGCCGTCGGCGTCCAGCTTGTTCACCAGTTTCTTCACGTCCTGCACACGGTCCTTGTGGGCGATCATCATGGCGTCCTTGGTCTCAACCACGACCACATCGTCCAGGCCGATCACCGACACCAGCTTGCCGTTGCCATGCACCAGGCAGTTGTGGCTGTCCTGCACCACCACATCGCCCTTGGTGACGTTGCCATCGGCATCCTTCTCATGCACGTCCCAGATCGAGCTCCAGCTGCCCACGTCGTTCCAGCCGGCATCGAGCGGCACCACGCAGGCGCGGGCGGTCTTCTCCATCACCGCGTAGTCGATGGAGTTGTCCGGGCAGCAGGCGAAGGTGGCCGAGTCGATGCTCACCGCGATGCCGTCACGCTTGCTGCGTTCCAGGGCCAGCAGACAGGTGTCGTAGATATCCACCTCGTGGTGCTTGAGCTCTTCCAGGAAGCGGCTGGCGCGGAACAGGAACATGCCGCTGTTCCAGAAGTAGTCGCCGGATTCCACGTACTGGCGCGCCAGTTCTTCGTTCGGCTTTTCGACGAACTCGGCGACGCGGCTGATGCCTTCTGGCAGCGCGCCATCGGACTTGCTGCGGATGTAGCCGTAGCCGGTTTCCGGGCGCTCGGCGGGTACGCCGAAGAGCACCATTTCGCCCTTGTCGGCGGCGCAGGCGGCCAGTGCCAGGGCCTTCTGGAAGGCAAGCGGGTCGCGCAGCACATGGTCAGCCGGGAGTACCAGCATCAGCTCGTCGCGGCCCTCGGCAACCAGTTGCATGGCGGCGATGGCCACGGCTGGCGCGGTGTTACGGCCGAAGGGCTCCAGCAGCATGGCTTGGGGCTGCAGGCCGATGGCATCGAGCTGTTCCTGCACGATGAAACGGTGATCCTGGTTGGCCACCAGCACGGCCGGTTGCATGCCTTCGAAGTCCAGGCGCTGCAGGGTTTGCTGGAACAGGGTCTGTTCGCCGGTGAGGGCGAGGAACTGCTTGGGATACTGCTTGCGCGAAAGAGGCCAGAGGCGAGAGCCGCTACCGCCAGAAAGGATCACGGGAATCATGGTGTTTCTCCTAGAACTGTCATGGGTTTGGGGCGCTGCTTCCATCGATCACATTTCTTTCTTGTTCCCGCCCTCTGCGTGGCAGGTGGGTCCGACGCGGTTCAGCCCGCGCCGGCTACTGCTTCGTTGCCGCTGCTCAGGATTCCGCCGGGCGCTTGACCCAGACCGGGGAGAGCTTGCTGCCGCTGCCGGTGATGTAGAGGCAGACCACCTCGCCGCGCTGCAGTGAGACGGGCTTGAGGTCGCTGACTTTCTTGTCGCCGTCGAACAGGGCGAGGCCGACTTTCACCGGGTTGATCTCGCGCTCGCCGCGGCCTTGCGGGGCGACGTCCTCGACCACCGGGGTCTTGCCGTCGGCGGTCTTCAGGGTGAGCTTGGCGTCGGACAGGTTCTGCACGCGCAGCAGGGCTTTCTGCTTGTTCCTGAAGGGGGGCTCTTCGACCAGTTGCGGGTTCTGGCCAGTCTGGTTGACCAGGGTGTAGTAGCGGTCGGCCTCCAGCTTCACCGAGAGGCTGCTGCCGCCCACCTGGGCGCTGTAGTTGCCGGCGGGGAGGAACTTGAAGTCGCTGGAGCCCAGCGGCGGCACGTCGGTCAGCGCGGTATTGCCGACGTTGACGCTGAGCTCGCTGCTGCCGGCGTTGTAAGCGCGGACGAAGGCGGACCCCTTGGGCGCCTTCGGGCCGTACAGGCCGCCTTCATCGGCCTGGGCCTGCAGCGCGCCGAGACCCAGCACCAGGGCGCAGGCATAAGACGTCCAGCTGCGGTTGTTCTGTCGGTTCATGAGGTGTACCTCCATCTTCTCTCTTGATCGGGCCGCTGACGGCCCTGCGTTCCCCTTGCGGGGGATTTCTCAGTTGCCCGAGCGCGAGGCCAGGCGTTCATCGGTGCCTGTGCCCTTGCGCAGACCGGCGACCCATTCGGGGTCGAATTCGGACAGGTCGCTCAGCATCGGCAGGTAGCGTTCCGGGAACTCCCAGATCACCAACTGCGGCGGGGCATCCTTCAGCTCGTCACTCTTGAGGTACTTGAGCATCGGCAGGATCGGGCCATGGCCGTCCTCGGCGTGGTTGACCAGGTCGCGCTGCAGGGCCTGGCGCAGGGCGCCGGCGAAGTTCCACTTGTCGTTGGCGCTGTAGCTGGTGCCCACCAGCACTACGGGCACGTCGCTTTCGGCGAACAGGGCATCAGCGCCGGTGTCTCCCGCGTCGTCGTTGCGGGTGGCGCGCTTCTGCAACTGGTCCGGCGCCGGCATCAGGTTCTCGAACAACGGGTCCAGCGGCAGGAAGCGCGTCAGGTCGCCCTTGTAGGCATCCACGCCCTCGGCTTCGGTCACGTATTGCTGCGGCGTGCCGCGCAGGGTCATGGCCTGGCCAACGGCCTGGCCCAGGCGGCCGGCGACCACTTCGGCGCCCAGCGGCGTCCAGTGGGTGTCGGTGCGCAGGAAGACCTGGCCCTGATTCTTGGCGTCTTCGAGGGTGGCGAGCAGGTCGGGGGCGATGATCCCCGCCTTGCGCGCTGCGCCGCGGAAGCGCTCGTAGAGGTCCTGGCGCAGGGCGGAGGGGGTGGCTTCGCCGACATGCTCGGGATAGAGGCGTGACTTGGCCGGGACGATGGCCAGCATCAGTTCCACGTCGTGCCGCGCCAGCTCGTCGCGCACGCCCTGGATCAGCGCCAGGTTATCGCGCATGTGACGACGGCCATCGGCGACCGGGTCGAACTCTTCATCCGAAAAGAGCCAGCCGTCCTGGCCGATGACTACGCCCTGGCGGCCTTCGCCGAACAGCTTGTAGTCCATCAGGGCCCAGAGGTTGGTACCCAGCTGCTTGACCGGGAATTCCTCGTCGTAGCGCTTCTCGAAGGCCAGGGCCAGCTTGCCGTCCAGCACGCTGGTTTCCTTGGCTGCGGAAAAGCCGAAAACCACGCGCATGGACCACAGGCAGAGGGCCAGCAGCAGGCCGCAGAACAACACGATGTAGAGCAGGTTCAGGGTTCTGTTCATGGTCGGCTCCACTCAGAACTGGAAGTACAGGAAGGGCGAGAAACTCTGCGCCGAGAGCTTCAGCACCGAGGCGGCGAACAGCAGGAGCACGGCAGCGTGGAAGGCCAGGGCGCCAATCTGCAGGCGAGCGCGGGGCAGGGCGGCGCTGCCGTCGGCATTGATGGCGATGCCGTCGTCGTCTTCGCGGGCACGGGCCTTGGGCGCGCCGGCCAGCGGCTGGGCGTAGAACTGGCGGATACCGCAGATGGCCAGCACCACGTAGGCCAGCACCAGGGTGGCGATTTGCAGGCTGGTGAGCTGGGCGCGGTTGAGCTCGGAAAGCTGCCAGTCACCGAAGCTGAACATGGCGGCGTACATGCGCCAGGCGACGTCCAGGTTTTCGGCGCGGAAGATCACCCAGCCGATCACCACCAGCAGGAAGGTGAAGGCCCACTTCAGCGGGTTGATCGCCCTTGGCGCGGCGTTCACGCCCAGGGCGCGCTCGATGGCCAGCCAGGCACCGTGCCAGGCGCCCCAGATGATGTAGGTGAAGTTGGCGCCGTGCCACAGGCCGCCCAGCAACATGGTGAGGAACAGGTTGCGGTAGGTCTGGAAGGTGGTGCCGCGGTTGCCGCCCAGGCTGATGTACAGGTAGTCGCGCAGCCAGGTGGAGAGGCTGATGTGCCAGCGCCGCCAGAACTCGGTGATGGACTGGCTGATGTAGGGCTGGTTGAAGTTCTCCATGAAGCGGAAGCCCATCATCAGGCCGAGGCCAATGGCCATGTCGCTGTAGCCGGAGAAATCGAAGTACAGCTGTGCGGTGTAGGCCAGCGCGCCGAGCCAGGCGTCCCCCGTGGTCGGGTCGGAGAGGGCGAAGCAGTGGTCGGCGATGGGCGCGATACTGTCGGCGATGAAGACCTTCTTGATAAAGCCCTGCATGAAGCGCGTGCAGCCCTCGGCGAACTTGTCCACCGTGTGGGTGCGGTGGTTGAACTGGTCCACCAGGTCCTTGAAGCGCAGCACCGGGCCGGCGATCAGGTGCGGGAAGATCGCCACGAAGGCCGCGAAGTCCACCAGGTTGCGGGTGGCCGGGGTGTCGCCGCGGTACACGTCGATGATGTAGCTGATGGACTCGAAGACGTAGAAGGAAATCCCGATCGGCAGCAGGATGTGCGTGAGCACGAAGGGCTCCATGCCGAAGGAGGCGATGATGGCGTTGAGGCTGTCGACGCCGAAGTTGGCGTACTTGAAGTAGCCGAGGACGCAGAGGTCCACCGCCACGCCGAGGAGCAACCATTTCTGCGCCGTTTTCGTGCGCACCCCAGCCGCACCGATGCGCAGGCCGATCCAGTAGTTGAACACCGTCACCGCAGCGAACAGTGCCAGGAAGTCGATGCGCCACCAGGCGTAGAAGATGTAGCTGGCGACCAGCAACAGCAGGTTTCGATAGCGTGTCCCGACCAGGTAGTACAAGCCGAGGAAAATCGGCAGGAACAGGAACAGGAACACGTTGGAAGAAAAGACCATCCGAGTCTCTCCAGTGAACGTTTGATTTCAGTCCCACCATCGAGGTGGGGGCGTCATTTCTCCCCTCTCCTTCTAGGAGAGGGGCCGGGGGTGAGGGATGTCGAGCCTCGCGCGGAGTCCAACTTCCCTCACCCCAACCCTCTCCCTCAGGGAGAGGGGGCTGTCCGAGTGCAGGTCAACTCCCACCCTCCTTCTTCGGGTGGAACACCTGGGTCACGTCCCCGCCGAGGCGGAAGGTCTTGTAGGGACCCATTTCGTTTTTCCACTCCACCGTCGAGGCGGAGCAGGAGTAGAGCGAGCACCAGGGCTCCAGCCAGGCGAACTTGGCGTGCTTCTTCAGCTCGCTCATGTCCTGGTCCTTGCCGGTCTTCTTGTCGAAGGCGCCCTGGTCATCCACTCCGGCGATCACCTTCTCGCCGAGGCGGCGCAGCGCACCGTCGTTCTCTTCGCGCAGGTCCACGCCGTTGGCCTGGGCGAAGCTGGCGACCATGGCGAGCGGCGGCAGGCTGTAGTTGTGGTAGGCCAGCGCGCGTTGCTTGCGCTTGAGTTCGTTGGGCAGGAAACCGTCCTGGTCCACCTGGCCGGCGGCCACGCGGAACTGCGCCACCGACCAGTCGAAGAGGTCCTGGCGGTTGGTCGCCACGGCGGAGGCCATCACTGACCAGGCGGCCCAGTAGGAGTGGTTGTTGATCTTCTTCAGCGGCAGGCCGCTCCAGTCATGCACCACTTGATCGGCCAGGCGCGAGAACCAGGACTCGATTACCTGGGTCTGGGCGCGGTAGGGCGCCAGCGGCTGCGACTCGGAGAACTTCAGGCGCAGGTAGGCCGAGGCCATGCTGCCCAGCGCCCATTTGCGCATCGACTTGCCGGTGTGGTTGTACGCCGTGCTCAGCAGGGCGTTGGCCTGGGCCCAGTTGCCCAGCCACTGCAGGGTGCATTCGAGCTGGGTGCGCTGGCCCTTGCGCATGTAATCCATGACCATCTTGCTGACGCCGCGCTCCATCTCGGTGATGGCGGCGGTCTTCTCGCGGAAGGCTTTCTCCGCTGTCGGATTGAGCGTGGCGCGGGCCTTGTCCGAGCCCTCGTACTTGCTGCGGAACTCCAGTTTGGCGGTGTAGGGCGCCGGCGGCGCCTTGCAGGTGCCAGCCGACTTGGCGTCGATGTCCACAGGGGCGTAGTAGCCCCTGGGCGGCACCAGGTCGGCGGCATGGCTCTGCCCGGCGAGCAGGATGCCCGCGAGCAGGGGAGCGATCAGCCAGGGTCTGGTGTTCATGGTTACCTCCTTCCTCACTCGGCCTTGGCCGTGAGGTTGTCCCCGCCCTTGCCGGGACGTGCGCAGAGGCTCACCTCGACGCTGAGGTCCTGGGGCATCTGTTCGGGGCTGTGGATTTCCAGGGCGAGCAGGTTCAGGTCGGCCCAATCCGGGTCGTTACGCAGCTCGAAGGCGTAGCGGCCACCGGTGTCGATTCGGTCGCTCTGTTCCAGCTTGAAGTTCTCGCGGCGGCCGTTGAGGTACCAGATGGTGGTCTTGGCCTCGTGAATGGATGGGTCGCTGAAACGCAGGTCCACCTGGTAGTCGCGGCCGCGCAGGTCGCGCAGTGGCGCGCCTTTGCCGTTGACCAGCACCTCGTTGGCGCCGGGCTTGAGCTTGACCTTGTTCTTCAGCACCGCCGGGCGGCCTTCGCAGCCGTTGTTCACCATCGGCACTGCCTGGCGATAGAAGCTCGCCTGGCCCATGTCGTAGTGGGTTGCGAATTCCCAGATCAGCACCTTGGGCGTGTTCTCGTGGAATTCCTTGCTGCTCATGTATTGCATCAGCGCGCTCTCGAAGCCACCGCCGCTGACCGCCATGTTCAGCACTTCGGCGCCGCTGTGCTGTTGCAGGAAACCGGCGAAGTTGTAGGCCGGGCCGCTGTTACTCGTGCCCACCAGGGTCACCTTCGGGTTGGACTCGTCGCCGAACAGGCTGTCGCCGCCGCTACCACCCGATGCTTCGGTCTCGAAGCGGTCGACGTACTGGGTGGCATAGCCGCCGGTGCCGCAGAGCTGGGCCGCGGTCTTGTGCAGGGTGCCGGCCTTGGGCAGCAGGCCGACCACCTTGCTCTGGAAGTCCTTCTTCGGGATGTCGTTGAAGCCGGGGATCTGCTTCAGGGTTTCGGCCACCAGCTTGGCGGTGCGGTCGGCGCCGGCCGGGGTCCAGTGGTGGTCTGCCTTGAAGTAGTAATCGGTGCCCACGCCTTTTTCGTCGAACAGCGGAGAAAGGTCGGTGGCCCAGATACCGGCCTTGCGGAACTGGTCCACGGCGGCCAGGTAGTTCTTCTTCGCCAGGTCGTAGTTGAAGTGGGCCTTCTCTTCCGGGGTCAGCTTGTCCCGATTGATCAGGCCACGGGTCGGCTGGTAGACCACCATCAGCTCGACACCCTTGGCTTTCAGCGCATCGCGCAGGCGGCGGAACTCGCGCCAGCCATAGGGCGTGGTGCCGAAGTCGGTACGCAGGTCGTACTGGGTGCGGAACAGCCAGTCGCCCTGGCCCTGCACCAGGGTGGTGAAGAAGCTCAGGTACTTGGTGTTGTAGCTGGCCGGGTTCTGGGCGACCGCGCAGAGCGGACCGGTGCGTTGCACGCTGTATTCGGGCGCCGCTTGAGCACCCTGGGCGGCGGCCAGCAGGGCGGCGGCCAGGGCGGAGGGGGTGAACCAGTAGCGGGAAAGTCTTTGCATGATCTCGTACCTCAATCCTGGAGTTCGGCCTGGCTCTCGACGGGGTCGATCAGCACCGCCTGCTTGCGGCGCACCATCAGGTCGAGGATTTCGTCCTGCTTTTCGCCGAGGATGCCGGCGAAGCTGATGCCGGTGGATTTGCTCGGGGCGAGCAGCTCCACGCGGTACAGCTCGACCGACAGGGGCGAGTCGATGGAGAGGGGGCTGGAACCGTTGCCGGCGAGCTTGCCGCCCACCAGGATCATCGAGACCTTGGTATCGAAGGGGTCGAGTTCGATGTTCCGGTCGGTGTCGGAGAGGTCCTTGATGTGGCCGTACACGCCGGTCAGGCCGTTGGCTGCCGAGAGGTTTTCGTACAGGCGGATGTTCACGCTGTTGCGCACGCGGATGCCGTGGCGCTGGTTGCTGAGGATCTTGTTGCCCCAGAGCAGGTTGTTCGAGCTTTCGTAGATCGTGATGCCGTCGGCGTGGTTCTGGTAGACCTCGTTCCAGGCCACCAGGTTGTTGATCGAGTTACGGTCGATGACGATGCCCGAGAGCTTGTTGTCGTAGCTCTTGTTGTGGACGATCCAGCTGTCGTCCACCTCACGGGAAATGATGATGCCGTGCTTCTTCCTGGTCCCGTGCACGGTGTTGTGGGCGATGATCAGGCCGCGGGAGCGATCGTGCGGGTCGATGCCGTAGACGATGTTGTCGCGGTAGGTGTTGCCCTTGATCACCACGTTCTCCGCCTCGAAGCAGTAGAAGCCGTACCAGTGGTCGACGAACTCCGAATCCAGCAGCCAGCCGGTGGGCGCCGGGCGCTTCAGGCGCTTGGCCTGGCCTGGGGTGTACTGGGTGATGGAGACGCCGTAGGACTTGGAGCTGTCGTAGCCGAGGCTGGTGACGGTGCTGCTGACGATGTACAGCTCGCTGCCGCCCCAGGACACCAGGAACGGCCGGAACTCATCGGGCTTGCGGAACGAGGCCGGGGCCTTGTCCTGCTCGCGCCAGGCGGTGAGCCGGGTGCCGGTGATGAACAGCTTGCCGTCGTTGACCAGGAAGGCGCCGCGCTCCTGGGAGAGGCGGAAATCCTTGGTCGCCTTGCCGATCTCCAGGCTCGCGCCCTGGGTCACGACCAGCGGCAGGCGAGCCAGGTAGACGCCCGGCTCGGTCTCGCTGAACTGACTGTCGGGCAGGGCCTTGGCCAGGTCTTCCGGGGTCACGTAGCCGCCTTCGATGAAGATCGCCTGGGGCATGGCCTGCTGGCGCTTGACCCACTCGCGCAGGCGCTCGTCGCCGCCGATGAAGTCCTTCAGCGCATCCTGCTGGAGCATGCGCTTGACCACCACGCGGCCGCGGGTCTTGCGATCGATCTTCGCTTCCACCGCCTGGGCGGTGTAGCCGGACATGTTCGGCAGCTCAGGCGTTTCCAAGTGCAGTTGTTCCGCCGGCGCGGTGGATACCGTGTAGTTCTTGGTTTCCTTGAGCTCCTGGGTCGGCTCGGCGCCCTGGACCCAGGGC
Source organism: Pseudomonas sp. OTU5201 (assembly GCF_038440135.1). NCBI lineage: Bacteria > Pseudomonadati > Pseudomonadota > Gammaproteobacteria > Pseudomonadales > Pseudomonadaceae > Pseudomonas > Pseudomonas sp. OTU5201. The sequence goes on from NZ_JASATC010000050.1 coordinate 27,025, forward strand.
GCGGCGAACTGCAGCGCGCCAAGCATGACGCCGCTTGCCAGCAATGTGGTTCCCATGCTGCGTTTCATGGCTGTTCCTCCCATGCGCCGGACGTCCATCAGATGCGCCAGATGAAGTCGACAAAGGCGCGATGCATCAGCGAGTCGGTGCCGCTGCCATAGGCATCGCCCGGCTTGAACACGCCGCCACGGAAACGCACCAGGGCAGAACGATCATCCAGGTGCTCGACCATGGAGGCCGGCAGCAAGCCCTGCTTGAAGTACTTGGTGACCACAAGGTCGACTTCCTGGCCGATGTCCTTCTCGCCGTCTTCCAGCGGCGCGATGATCCCGCTCTGGCCCACGTCCTGGTTGTCGTCGACGCGCCAGAAGCGGTGGTAGACCAGGCTCGCGTCATAGTCCTCGCCCATCTGCCAGGAGGTGAAGGCGCTGCCCACCTGGAGGTTGCTCAGCTCGCCGCGGAAGGCCTCGCCGAAGCGGTGCATGCGCGCCTCGGTGCCGGTGAAGTTGGAGCGGTTGCTCTCCAGGCCGGTCTGGCGGAACTGCTCGGAACTGTCGTCATCGCCGCCGCCGCTGCCACGGGCGTAGGCGCCGCCGACCTTCCACTGATCGTCGATGTTCCAGCGCAGGCCGAGGTCCAGGGCCCAGGCGTCGACATCGACGTTGCGCGAGCCGCTGGCGATGGTCTGGTTGCCCAGGTTGGCCTGCTCCAGTTCGTCCACGTCGCCGGTCAGCCAGGTGGCCTGGGCCCAGTAGTTGAGCGGCAGGGTGGAGCGACGGTCGAAGAAGCCGCCGTCGGCTTCCAGGCCCAGCCAGGTCAGGTCGCCGGTGGTGCGTTTATCCAGTTCGTCGACTTCTTCGCCCACGTTGGGCAAGTCGCCGTTGTCGCGGCTGTGGTGCAGCTTGGCGCCGACCCAGTGGCCAGGTTGCCACTGGGTGGAGATGTCGCCGAAGAAGTGCTGGCGGTCCTCGTCTTCCGGCGCCAGCTCGTCGATATCGGTGCGGTAGTCGCTGAAGCGCTCGGCGACGCCGGCATGGGCGCGCAAGAGTGTGGTATCGAAGCTCCAGCGCAGGGACTCGATGTTGGTGTCCCACCAGGTGCCTTCCTCGCTGCGCACGCGCTGGCGGCCGAAGCGCAGGTGCTCGCCCGGGTAGGCGGTGAGGCCGCCGTAGTCGACCCAGAATTCACGCAGGGCCAGGTAGCTCTTGTCCGGCTCGCGGCCGTCGTTGCGCTGGCTGGAGTCGGACTCGATATCGCCGGACTCCAGGGTATCGGTCTCGACGATGTCGGTGGCGGTGACCGCCTGGCCCATGGCGAAGGCGCTCCACTCGCCGCGCTCGCCATAGGCCCAGGGGCGCAGGTCGAGACCGATGCCCTCGACGTCGCCGCCGTTGCGGGTGCCGAGGTCGCGGTCGTCTTCCGACTGGGCGGTGATCTTCACGTCCAGGCCGAAATTCTTGTCATCGTTCTGTGCGGCATGGGCGATGCTCGCGGCCAGCAGGGACAGGCCCAGGCCGGCGCTGATCCAGGGTTTCAGGTTCATGTTCGGTAGTTGTCCTTATTGGGTCTGCATGGCTTGCATCTGGGCGGCGCCCTGCACGGTCGCACCGCGCAGCTCGCGCTCTTCGCGCAGGAGCTGTTCGGCGCGGGTGCGGTCGGCCGGCGGCAGTTGCTGTTCCACCCGTTGCGCCAGCTCCAGGGCCTGCGGCGTGTTCTTGGGCAGGGCGAGCTGGCTGAAGACGTAGGCGTTGACCAGGTTGGGCTGGATACCCTTGCCCTGGGCGTACATCTGGCCGAGGGCGAAGTCGGCGTTGATCTGGCCGTTGCGGGCGGCGCTGAGCAGGTGCTCCAGGGCCTTGTCCGGGGCGATGTCGCCCAGGTAGCCGCGCAGGTAGATCTGGCCCAACAGGTAGTTGGCGCTGGGCTCGGTGGGGGCGGCCTTGAGCAGGTGCTCCTCGGCCTTGCGCGGGTCCAGGGGGACCAGCTTGCCCTCGTAGTGGAGGCGGCCGAGCAGCAGTTCGGCCCGGGGCTGGGAGGCGGCGCGGCCTTTTTCCAGGTAGTCCAGCATCTGCTCGGTTTCGCCGAGCGCCGGGTATTCGTAGAGCAGCTTGGCCAGGCTGACCCAGGCGGCGGGGTAGGCCGGGGCCACTGCTTCCAGCAACTCCTTGGCCTTGCCTTCGTCGGGCTTGCCGAGGTCGGCGTCTGCCAGCACCTGCGCCACCGACTCCACACGCTGGGCGTGGATGCGCCCGGCGTGGTAGCCGGACATCAGGCCATCCAGCAGTTTCTGCTGGGCGTCGCTGTTGCCCTGCTTCTGGTAGACGGTGGCCAGCTCGACATAGCAGACATCGGCCACCGCCAGGTTGGCGGTGCAGATCCGCTCGATCTCGGCCAGGTGCTGATCGTAGGTGCCCTGGGTGCGATAGAAGAGGATCTGCGCCAGCTCGGCCTGGATGTGGCCTTCGGCACGCCATTGGGCGATGCGCGCCGGGACGTTCACCTGCGGGAAGTCCTGCGGGTACTGCAGGTAGAGCATCACCAGCGGCAGCAGGCTGCTTTCCTCGCCGGCCTGGAAGGACTCTTCCAGCAGCTGCGCGGTCTCGCGGCGCTCGGCCTGGCTCAGCGCCGTCTTGCGTACCAGCAGCTTGCCCAGGCGCGCCTTGGCGCGGGGCGACTGGTCCATGGCCTGGCGGTAGGTCTGCTCGGCCTTATGCAGCTGCGCGGGGTCACCGCTGGCCACCTGCATGTCGGCCAGGCCGACCGCGGCGTCGGCGTAGCCGAGGTCCGCCAACTGGCGGAAGTTCTGCTCGGCGGTGGCGCTGTCACCGCGTTTAAGCGCTTCGGAAGCGAGGCGCTCGTCGGGCAGGCCGGCGCAGCCGGCCAGGGCCACGGCCGCAGCCAGCAGCAGAAGTGGGGAGGCGTGATGGGCCATGGTCGAGCCCTCCTTAGAAGCCTGCGGCCAGCGCGCGGTCGACCAGCCAGTCGAGGGACGGGCCGCGATCGACGCTGACTTCCACCGGCTGGCCGGCGAGGGAGCTGGGCAGCGGCTCGTCAGGCTGGATGGTGGCGCGGATGTCGGCGGACATGCTGCCGTCATGCAGGTTGCTGCTGAGGATCTTGCCGTGGCGCACCTGGTCTTCGCCGGCCACCTGGAAGGTGACGCGAGCGCCTGGCTTGGCCTGGGCGATGTTGCGGAAGGCGAAGCGCGCCTGCACGGTGGCCTGGGTGTCTTGGGGCACCAGTTCGAAGATCACGTCGCCTTTGCTGGCGAACTGGCCATCGGCGACGAGCTGGCGGGCGATCTTGCAGTTGCAGGGGCTGGTGAGCGTGCCCTTCATCTGCTTGCCGAAGAGTTCTTCGACATTGCTCGGCGACAGTTGAGCGTCTGTCAGGTGGCCCTTGAGCATTTCCAGCATGGTGGCGCTGAAGGACGCGATTGGGGCGCCTTTCTCGATGCTGGTGTCCGGGCCCACCAGGCTCTGCACGGTACCTTCGCGCGGCATGGTGACCTGCAGGGAGGGCACCGCGACCATGGCCGAGTTGGCATGGGTGACGAAGTAGAGGCCGTAGAGGGACTTGCTGATGTAACCGAAGGCGCCGAGGCCGACCACGAAGATGCCGAGGCTGAAGGAGACGGCCTTGAGGCGCCCGAGCGCGCTCATGCCACCGCCGGCGCCGCCCTTGCGCGGCTTGGTGAAGTTCTCGCGCTGCAGGGTGTTGAGCAGGTCGCCGGCGCTGACCAGCTCGCCCGAGAGGTGCGCGCTGATCAGGTAGCGCAGGGTGGCGATGTCGCGCGGTTGCAGGTTGTGGAAGACGCAGCCGATGCGCTCATTGCGGGTGTCCACGGCGCGTACCTGGAACTCCACGTCCAGGCCCAGGCTGAGGCCGTCGATCTGGAACATCAGGCGGCCTTTGTGGTGGTCGCCGACATTGGCGCCCGCGCGGCCAGCGGTGAAGGCGAAACCGCCGGCGGAAACGTCCAGCAGCGACGCCTCGAAGCGTTCGCCACGGGCGATGTAGCGGACTTTGCCCGGGATCTTCACCCGCGCGTGCTGGCGCTGGGCTTCGGATTCATGCACCACATTGAGATTGACGGCTGTATTCATGGCTTCGATTCCTGTCAGTTTCCTTGTGCTCACACGATCGCCAGCAGCGTGGCGATGAATACGCTGGTTGCGGAGAAGGTCATGGCGCGTGAGGACCAGGTGTTGAACCAGCGCGAGAAGCTGGCGAGGTCACGGTTGAGCTTGGTGTTCTGGCGGGTCCAGGACTGCTGGTCGAGGCGGAAGAAGACATAGATCTTCACCAGCGCCCCGACGATCTGGTTGTAATAGAGGATCAGCGGATAGGCCGGCCCGATCCGGTGCCCAGTGATGCTGAGCAACAGGGTCAGGACGAAGCGGGTGAGGCCGATCCACAGCAGGTACACCAGCAGGTAGGCGATGCTGTACTTCAGGCTGGCGATGATGGCCACGGCCAGGCCCAGCAGGCAGGTCCACATCGAGGCGCGCTGGTCGGCCAGTACCACGGTGGTGAACCAGCCGAGGCGACGCGGACCGAGCGCCAGGGCGCGGGAGTTCTGTCGCAGGTTGTTGCCGTACCAGCGGAACATCAATTTGCGGCTGGCCTTGATGAAGCTCTTCTCCGGCGGGTGCTCGACCGTGTTGATCGCAGCGTCCGGCACGTAGAAGGTGTCGTAGCCCAGGCGCATCAGGCTGTACCAACTGGACTTGTCGTCACCGGTGAGGAACTGGAAACGCCCCAGGCGCCAGTGGTCCAGGTGGTCGCTTTCCACGTCGGCGATGAAGTCCGGGTCGGTCACTACCTGGGCGCGGAACACCGACATGCGGCCGGTCATGGTCAGCACGCGCTTGGAGAGCGCCATCGAGCACATGTTGAGGTGGCGCTGGGCGAAGCGCAGCTTGTGCCACTCGCTCATGATGTAGCTGCCGCGCACTTCGCAGAACTCATTGGTAGTCAGCCCGCCGACATTCGGGAAAAGCTTGAACCAGGGCACGGTCTTCTTCACCACGCCTTCTGCCAGCACCGTGTCGCCGTCGACCACCGCCACCACCGCGTTCTCGTCCGGCAACTGCCGGGAAATGGCGCGGAATCCGTAGGCCAGGCCGTCGCGCTTGCCGGTGCCGGGAATGCGTACGAAGTCCAGCTTGACCCGCGAAGGCGGTGCCAGCTTGGCCCACAGGTTTTTCACCAGCAGTTCATCGGAGAGTTCGACGATGGAGCAGACCACGGTAGTCGGATAGCCGCAGTTGATGGCTTCCTGGATCACCGAGCGATAGACCATGGCGGTGGTCAGGGCCTCGATGCGGAAGCTGGTCACCAGCAGGAATACGTGGGACGGGTCAGCCGCGTTGCCGAGCTTGGCCAGGCGCCGCTTGTACCAGGGGTAGACGACGTAGAGAAATAGCGTGCCGCGCACGAAGTGCAGGGCGCCCATGGAGTAGCGCCAAATGCCCACAGCCCCGATCAGCAGCAGGAAGTGCTTGGAGTCGGGGTCGAACACCGACTTGGGCAAAGCCAGTGCCAGCAGCATCAGCGCGATGAGGTAGAACAGCCAGCCCGAGGCTTCGAGCAGGCCATGCTTGATCTTGTCCATAGAGTCGTCCTGGGCTCGTTGGGCGTATGCCCCCTTCCCGAGGGAAGGGGGCAGGGCGCTTACCAGCAGATACCCTCGGCGTTGCCGTGGGTGGCCTTGGGCATGAAGCCCACCAGGTCGATCACCTGCTTGCCGGCAGGTGCCTGTTGCGCCAGCGGGGCGAACAGCTCGTCACGGTTGCCCAGGACGATGATGTCGGCCTTGTCGACCACCGCGTCGAAGTTGCTGTCCAGCAACGAGGACACATGGGGGATCTTCGACTCGATGTAGTCCTTGTTGGCGCCGTGGACGCGGGCGTACTCGACGTTGCGGTCGTAGATGCTGAGGTCGAAACCCTTGCCGATCAGCATCTCGGCCAGTTCCACCAGCGGGCTTTCACGCAGGTCATCGGTACCCGCCTTGAAGGACAGACCGAGCAGGGCGACCTTGCGTTTGTCATGGCCGGAGATGATGTCGAACGCCTTCTGCACCTGGCCGGCGTTGCTGCGCATCAGCGAGCCGATCAGCGGGGAGTCCACGTCCAGCGAGGTGGCGCGGTAGTTCAGCGCACGTACGTCCTTGGGCAGGCAGGAACCGCCGAAGGCGAAGCCAGGGCGCATGTAGTACTTGGACAGGTTGAGCTTGTTGTCCTGGCAGACCACGTCCATCACCTCACGGCCATCGACGCCGACCGCCTTGGCGATGTTGCCGATCTCGTTGGCGAAGGTGACCTTGGCCGCGTGCCAGACGTTGCAGGTGTACTTGATCATCTCGGCCACTTCGATGTCCTTGCGGATGATCGGGGCGTCGAGCTCGCGGTAGAGGGTCTCGAGTACGTCGCCGGCGGCCTTGTCCAGTTCACCGATGACGGTCATGGGCGGGTAGTCGTAGTCCTTGATCGCGGTGCTCTCGCGCAGGAACTCGGGGTTCACCGCCACGCCGAAGTCCACGCCGGCCTTCTTGCCGGAGCAGTCTTCGATGATCGGGATCACCACGTTCTTCACAGTGCCCGGCAGCACGGTGCTGCGTACTACCACGGTGTGGCGCTCGGACTTGTCGCGCAGGGCGAAGCCGATCTCGCGGCAGACGCCCTCGATGTAGTCCAGCGACAGGTCGCCGTTCTTCTTGCTCGGGGTACCGACGCAGATGAAAGACACCTGGGTTTCACGCACCGCACCGGCGACATCGGTGGTGCCGCGCAAGCGGCCGGTTTTTACGCCTTGTTGAAGAAGTTCTTCCAAGCCCGGTTCGACAATGGGCGATTTGCCATTGTTTATCAGGTCGATCTTAGTCTGAGATACGTCGACGCCGACAACTTCATGACCACGAGCAGAGAGGCAGCCGGCGCACACTGCACCAACATAGCCCAAACCGAAGATGCTGATTCGCATCGTATTCACCTCGTCCTTTCAGCACGCTGTTTAATATGTGACGTTAGTGTCACGTCCGTTTGCACTGTTATGTTGCAACTGCAATTTTTCAGTGCACAGGCATGATTAATACCGGACGCCAAAGTTAGGGCGCCTGAACTGGGCATGTCGTTACGCTTGCCCGGGTAGAGTCCTGAGCTGATCGCCGCAAGGGCTCTGGCTCGTTGGTTTTGTCCAGTAGGTCGAGTTTGTTGCGCTTCTCCTTAATCAACTTATTTGGTTTTCACCAGATAAAAACTACCCCTCGGCTGTGCGCCGATAGTTATCAAGGCAGTTTGAGATCACACCGAAATATGGTGTGAAGAATTAAGTCACGGGGGTATGAGTGTCCGTCTTTTCGGATAGTTCCTACCGTTCGTCCCTGAATTTGCCTATTGCAGTTTTTTGACTACGCCCCATGTCTGCTCGGTGGCATTCTCAGAGTTGGCTTGCTTGGGAAAAGTTCCAGATAGTGAAAATTGCAGGTTTTCAGTGATTGCATTTTGCAAGTTGGCCACTATAAGTGCGCATGTTGGCCAGCATTAAAGTGGTATCTATGCCGGCCATATGATCTTGAAGTGATATTGGAAACTGCAGTGGCAATTACGTGGCACGCGGGAGTTGATTGGCGTGCGCTCGCAGGTTGGGCAGAGCGCCGCGAAGTCCAACGGCGGAGGGGGCAAGCGGGGCGGGAAGTTACGCTTCCAGGGGCGGAAACAAGAACCCCGCCGGGCGGCGGGGCTGTTTGCATCAATCTACGGGATGGTCGCGCAGGAACACCAGGCTGTCAGGCTTGGAGTGCTCCACGGAGTAGCGGTAGCCCTGGTAGTTGAAGTCCTTCAGGCCTTCGGGGTCCCGCAGGCGTTCCTTGATCACGTAGCGGGCCATCAGGCCACGGGCCTTCTTGGCGTAGAAACTGATGATCTTGTACTGGCCGTTCTTCAGGTCTTTGAACTCGGTGTCGATGATGCGGGCGTTCAGGGCCTTGCGCTTGACCGAGCTGAAGTATTCGTTGGAGGCCAGGTTGAGCAGGATATCGTCGCCCTGGGCCGCCAGGGCTTCGTTGAGCCAGCCACTGATGCGCTCGCCCCAGAAGGCGTAGAGGTCCTTGCCGCGGGCATTGGCCAGCTTGGTGCCCATTTCCAGGCGGTAGGGCTGCATCAGGTCCAGCGGGCGCAGCAAGCCGTAAAGGCCGGAGAGCATGCGCAGGTGCTGCTGGGCGAAGTCGAAGTCGGCGTCAACGAAGTCTTCGGCGTTGAGGCCGGTGTAGACGTCGCCCTTGAAGGCCAACAGGGCCTGTTTGGCGTTGTCCGGGGTGAAGTCCGGGTGCCAGCTGCCATAGCGGGCGGCGTTGAGGCCGGCGAGTTTGTCGGACAGGTGCATCAGCTCGGCGATCTGCGCAGGGCTGAGCTCGCGCAGTTGCTGGATCAGCTCCTGGGCGTGGTCGAGGAACTCAGGCTGGGTATGGCGCGAGGTGACCGGCGGGGTCTGGTAGTCCAAGGTCTTGGCAGGGGAAATCACCAACAGCATCGAATCGTCTCCTTCGGGAACGCGACGATTCTAGGGATTTGCGTGTGTTGGCTCCACCTATACCGCCAATAGGCAGACGGGACGTCTCAGACGGATCGACCGCCAGGGACGGAAAAATCGGGTGGATTCTTGAGGAGGGGACTTTCGACTTTAACGGGCACTCTCCTACGCGCCAAGGGGTTTTTGTCGTGGTGTGAAAAAAGACTCGTACAGGCAAAAAAGTTCTTTTTTCTGTCATCCCGAATGGAGTATTAACAAAGCAGACCGCCGAACCCTGCAGACAGGTGGCGGCCATCGGCCCTCACCTTGTTGGCAGCATCCTCCGAACGGCATGACCCGGAAGGGGGAGGTCGGCGGCGCTCCGCGGCGGAGCGCCAGCCTGGCATTCCGTCGCTTGGCCCTATAAGAAGGTGACCGAGTATGGATGACCACGGACGCTCCCGCCCTACCGCTCCAACCTTGTACGCGCTCGACACCAACGTCCTGATTCACGATCCCAACGCATTGTTCAATTTCCAGGAACACCACGTGGCCATTCCGATGACCGTGCTGGAGGAACTGGACAAGCTCAAGACCGGTAAACAGGGGGTTGCCGCTGAATGCAGGCAGGCCATCCGTAACATCGACAAGATCCTCAGTGGTGCCACCCCTGAGGAAGTGGAGCACGGGGTAGCCATCCAGCGAGAGAAAAGCGGCCCTTGCGGCTTCCTCTCGATCCTCATGAGCAAGAGCGCAGCCCCCATCACCTGGCTGCCCGAAGACCTCAACGACAACAAGATCATCAACCAACTGGTGGAGCTGAAGAGCCGCAGACCGGGCATGTCCGTGGTGTTGGTGACCAAGGACATCAACATGCGCCTGAAGGCTCGGGCGTGCGGGATCGACTCGGAGGACTACCACACCGACCAGTTGGTGGACGATGTGTCCCTGCTGTCCCGTGGCTATCACGACATGCCGGGCTCCTTCTGGGACCGCGTGAGCAAGGTCGAGACGCGTCAGGACCACGGACGCACCTGGCACCGGGTACAGCTCACCGACAACTTGCCGGCGGTACACGTCAACGAGTTCATCGTCGACGAGCAGGGCTTTGTTGGCTGGATCAAGGGCATCAAGGCCGATGAACTGCTGATCCTCGACCTGCACCAGGAGCCGCTGCTGCATCAGGAAGCCTGGGGCCTGCGTCCGCGCGACGTGTATCAGGCGCTGGCGCTCTATGCGTTGCTGGACCCGGACATCCACCTGGTCAACCTCAGTGGCGCGGCGGGTTCCGGCAAGACCATCCTGGCGCTGGCCGCGGCCATCGAGCAGACCATGGTCAGCAAGCGTTATCGTCGCATCATCGCCACCCGCAGCGTGCAGGGCCTGGACCAGGAAATCGGCTTCCTGCCCGGCACCGAGGCGGAGAAGATGGAGCCCTGGCTAGGAGCGATCACCGACAACCTTGAAGCCTTGCACATGGATGACGAGAACACCCACGGCAGCGTGGATTACATCCTCAGCAAGGTGCCGCTGCAGTTCAAATCCCTGAACTACATCCGCGGCCGCAGCTTCCAGCAGAGCCTGATCATCATCGATGAGTGCCAGAACCTGACGCCGCACCAGATGAAAACCATCATCACCCGTGCCGGCACCGGGTCCAAGGTGATCTGCCTGGGCAACCTGGCGCAGATCGATACTCCTTACCTCTCCGCGCCCAGCTCGGGCCTGACCTACCTGACCGAACGCTTCAAGGACTTCCCCCACGGCGTGCACATCACCCTCCAAGGTGTGCCGCGCTCCGTGCTGGCCGAGTACGCCGAAGCCCACATGTAACGCTCACCTCCCGCCGGGCGGCACCTGCCGCCCGGTATGGGTTTCTGTATACAATCTGTCTCCTGTCCGAGGAGACTTGCAGTGCTTACCCATCTCGATTCCGAAGGTCGCGCCAACATGGTCGATGTCACCGACAAAGCGGTGACTTCTCGTGAGGCGACGGCTGAAGCCCGTGTGCGCATGCGCCCGGAAACCCTTGCCATGATCCAGGCCGGCGGCCATCCCAAGGGCGACGTGTTCGCCGTGGCGCGCATCGCCGGCATTCAGGCGGCGAAGAAGACCTCTGACCTCATCCCTTTGTGTCACCCGCTGATGCTCACCAGCGTCAAGGTAGAGCTGGAAGCGGAAGGGGAGGACTGCGTGCGCATCGTCGCCCGTTGCAAGCTGGCCGGGCAGACCGGTGTGGAAATGGAAGCGCTGACCGCTGCGAGCGTCGCCGCCCTGACCATCTATGACATGTGCAAGGCCGTGGACCGTGGCATGACCATCGAAACCGTTCGCCTGCTGGAAAAGCTGGGCGGCAAGAGCGGCCACTACCAGGCCGGGGAGTAATGATGATTCGCGTGCAGTATTTCGCCCGTTACCGTGAAGCGCTCGGCATTGAAGGCGAGCAGCTCAACTGGGATGCGGCGTTCGCGAAGCTGGATGATCTGCGTCAGCACCTGTTGGCCCGTGGCGGTGTTTGGGAGGTGCTTGCCGAGCAGAACCTGATGTGCGCCCGTAACCAGGAACTGTGCAGCCTGGACGAGGCCCTCGCCGATGGCGACGAGGTCGCCTTCTTCCCCACGGTTACCGGAGGCTGAGATGGCCATTCGCGTGCAGGAAACCGCCTTCGATCCCGGTGTTGAGCTCAACGCGTTGCACGCGGCCAATGTAGGCATTGGCGCGGTGGTTGGCTTCGTTGGCTACGTGCGCGATTTCAACGAGGGCCAGGACGTGGCGGGGATGTTCCTCGAACACTATCCGGGCATGACCGAGAAAGCCCTGGAGAAGATCGCTGGTGAGGCGCGGGAGCGCTGGCCGCTGCTCAATGTGGATATCCTCCACCGCGTCGGCCGCCTGGAACCGGGCGAGCCGATCGTCTTCGTTGGCACCGCCAGCGCCCACCGGCAGGCCGCGTTCGACGCCTGCAACTTCATCATGGACTACCTCAAGACCCGCGCGCCCTTCTGGAAGAGCGAAGACACTGCCGAAGGCCCGCGCTGGGTAGAAGGGCGCTGCAGCGACAAGGCGGCGGCCGAACGCTGGAAATGAACCTGGTGAGGACTGCTTTTCTCTAGGGGCGAATTCATTGGCTATGTCTGCGTTAAGTGTTGC
>NZ_JASATC010000051.1:0-37970 GCF_038440135.1 Pseudomonas sp. OTU5201
TCTTGGTCAGAGGGTAAATCGCTCGCAACAGCTAACGCGGACATAGCCAATGAATTCGCCCCTACAGTCATGCGATCAGACGAAAAACTCCGACGCCTGGCTCGCCGAAGTGAGCTCTTCCACCGCTGCCAGAAGCAGCGGTGCGACCTCGTGCATGCGCGCTTCCGGCAAGCGCGCCGTAGGGCCAGCGACACTGAGCACGCCAATGGCCTTGCCAGTGCGCGGGTCACGCACCACCGCCGCCAGTGCCGACATGCCCACCGAGGAGCTTTCCACCACCCAGGCGTAGCCCCGCTCGCGCGCCAGGCGCAGACGTTCCAGTAACTCGATGTTCGAGCGGGGGGCGTTGGGCCCGAAATCCTTCGGGTCGGCCACACCCTGGCGCTCCACCAGGAGCAGCGCCTCGGCATCGCTCAGGCTGGCCAGCCAGGCATGGCCGGAGGCGGTGCAGAACAGCGGCGCATCGCGGCCCATGTCGGGGTCGTAGCGCAGACCGGAGCGGGCCCCCTGGGATTTGACGATCCAGGTCAGGCGGTCATCCTCGATCACCCCCAGACGCACCAGTTCGCCACTTTCCTGGGCCAGTCGATCGAGGATCGGCTGCACGATATCCGCGCCACTGTTGGCCAGGTAGCGAAACGCCATGGCCACCAGCCGGGTGGACAGCTGGTAGCGGCTGTTCTCCTGGTTCTGGCGCACGTAGCCGAGGCGGATCAGCTCGGCCAGCATGCGGTGTGTAGCGCTCTTGGGAATATTCAGCTCATCGGCCAGGGTCTGCATCGGCAGGCCGCGCGGATCAATGGTGAGACGTTCGAGCAGGTTGAAGGCACGTTCGATCTGGCTACCGGCCATGGGGCATGGGTCCTCTTGAATGTGTGCCGATTCTAGAAGACAACGCTGCCCCCGCGAAACCTGGAACTGCGGCACGGGTTTCCACCCATCCAGCATTAGCAATGTACGGAACAGTTAGTTTTTGTTCGATGACCGAACGAAAGCGTTTCCAGCCGATTGAACGCAAGGCTGGCGGATTTCACTATCGGTCCCAAGTGCGAGGCGTTGCCGCAACCAGCCTGCGATACAAGCGACGCCTCGCCTTTTACCGACATAAATACAAGAAAGGTCGACCACGATGCTCCAGCCACCTACCCCAATTGCCTCGTCGCCCCTTTCCGGGCCGTCCTTCGATTGCGCTTCGCCTTTCGCCTCCATTGCCCTGGTCCAACTGGCCAGCGGTGAAGGTCTGGGCGATCGACTGCAACGCTGCTTCGCACGCCTGATAGAGCGCCGCAAAGCCCGCTGACGCCGCCGCAATACCAACCCTGAGCTGTATTCGCGCAACCACCGCGAAGGGGCTTTTGCGCACCCGAAAACAACAATCACAGAGGCAAGAACGAGCATGAACTCCACCCGCCGCCAGGCCCAATCCTTTGTCCCATGCATCCTCGCCGCCGCCGTTTCCCTGGCCGCCCTGCCCGCCATGGCTGCCGATGAACACGGTTTCGTCGAGGACGCGACGGCGACCCTGAACCTGCGCAACTTCTACATCAACCGCAACTTCGTGAACCCGACCTACCCGCAAGGCAAGGCCGAGGAATGGACCCAGAACTTCATCCTCGATGCCAAGTCCGGCTTCACCGAGGGGCCGGTGGGCTTCGGCGTCGACATGCTCGGCCTGCTCTCGGTGAAGCTCGATGGCGGTAAGGGCACCCGCGGCACCCAGCTGCTGCCGGTGCATGACGACGGCCGCCCCGCCGACGACTTCGGCCGCCTGGCGGTGGCCGGCAAAATGCGCGTGTCGAAGACCGAGCTGAAGGTCGGCGAGTGGATGCCGGTGCTGCCGATCCTGCGTTCCGACGATGGCCGCTCCCTGCCGCAAACCTTCCAGGGCGGCCAGGTCACCTCCCAGGAAATAGACGGCCTGACCCTCTACGGCGGCCAGTTCCGCCAGAACAGCCCGCGCAACGACGCGAGCCTGGAAGACATGTCCATGAACGGCCGCGCGGCCTTCACCTCGGACCGCTTCAACTTCGCTGGCGGCGAATACGCCTTCAACGAGAAGCGCACCCTGGTCGGCCTGTGGTACGCCGAACTGGAAGACATCTACCAGCAGCAGTACCTGCAAGTGATGCACAGCCAGCCTGTCGGTGACTGGACCCTGGGCGCCAACCTCGGCTACTTCAACGGCAAGGAAAACGGCAACGCCCTGGCCGGTGACCTGGACAACCGCACCTGGTCGGCCCTGCTGTCGGCCAAGTACGGCGGCAGCACCTTCTATGTCGGCCTGCAGAAAGTCAGCGGCGACGATGCCTGGATGCGCGTCAACGGCACCAGCGGCGGCACCCTGGCCAACGACAGCTACAACTCCAGCTTCGATAACGCCAAGGAAAAATCCTGGCAGTTGCGCCATGACTACAATTTCGCCGCCGTCGGCGTGCCCGGCCTGACCCTGATGAACCGCTACATCAGCGGCGAAGATGCCCATGTCGGCACCGTGACCGATGGCAAGGAATGGATCCGCGAGACGGAACTGGCCTATGTGGTGCAGTCCGGTTCGTTCAAGGCGCTCAGTGTGAAGTGGCGCAACTCCAGCATCCGCCGCGACTTCAGCAACAACGAGTTCGACGAGAACCGTTTGATCATCAGCTATCCGCTGTCGATCCTCTGATCCTTTGGTAAGTGTGCTTTGACTACCTCGGCCCGCCATCTGGCGGGCTTTTTTTATGGATTGCCATTCCCTCTCTCGCGAGACGACCGATTTCCGTTCGCTGACCGGCCACTTGCGTCGCCCCGGCCTTGGTCGTGGAATGTAGCGGCCATAGAATGCGGAACACAGTTCCAGTATTTAAGGATCACATGAAATGCCTGCCGCACGCCCTGCTCCAAACCGCCTCGATTGCGATCTACTGGTCATTGGCTCAGGTGCTGCGGGCCTCGCCGCCGCCGTCACCGCCGCCCATCACGGCCAGAAAGTGATCCTGGTGGAGAAGGCGGAGGTATTCGGTGGCGCCACGGCCTGGTCCGGCGGCTGGATGTGGGCACCGCGCAACCCGCTGGCACGCCGCGCCGGCATCGAGGAAGACATCGAACAGCCACGCACCTATCTGCGCAATGAGCTGGGCGAGCAATTCCGCCCGGAACTGGTGGACGCCTTTCTCCAGAACTGCCCTGAGATGGTGGGCTTCTTCGAGCAGCACACTGCCCTGCAGTTCGTCGATGGCAACGGCATACCCGACATGCATGGCGACACCCCCGGCGCCGCCAACGGCGGCCATCAGGTCATTGCCGCGCCCTATGACGCACGCGAGGTCGGCGACCTGCTGCCACGTCTGCGCAAGACCATGCGCGAGACCTCCTTCATGGGCATGCCCATCATGGCCGGTGCCGATCTGGCCGCGTTCCTCGGCATGACGCGTTCCCTGCGCGCCTTCGCCCATGTCACCCGGCGTTTCACCACGCACCTCTACCACCTGGCCCGCTACGGCCGCGCCATGCATCTGGTAAACGGCGTCGCGCTGGTGGCCCGCCTGGCCAAGTCGGCC
Organism: Pseudomonas sp. OTU5201; assembly: GCF_038440135.1. Lineage (NCBI taxonomy): Bacteria > Pseudomonadati > Pseudomonadota > Gammaproteobacteria > Pseudomonadales > Pseudomonadaceae > Pseudomonas > Pseudomonas sp. OTU5201. The sequence continues at coordinate 3,540 of NZ_JASATC010000051.1, forward strand.
AACGACCTGGGCGTGCAGCTGATGGAATCGGCACCAGCACGCCGCCTGATCATCGAAGAGGGCAAGGTCCAGGGTGCGGTGGTGCAGTACAACGGCGCGGAGCTTTCTATCCGCGCCAGGTCCGTGGTGCTGGCCGCCGGAGGCTTCCCCAACGACCCGGACCGGCGCAAGGCGATGTTCCCTCGCGACACCAGCGGCCATGACAACCTCGCCTTGCCCCCGCTCTCCTGCTCCGGTGACGGTTTAAGACTGGGCGAGTCCGCTGGCGGCGTGGTCGCCGACGACTTGCGCTCCCCTGTGGCCTGGGCGCCCGTGTCGAAGGTGCCCTACGCCGACGGCACCTTCGGCCACTTCCCGCACATCATCGATCGCGGTAAGCCCGGCATCATCGGCGTGCTGAAGAATGGCAAGCGCTTCGTCAACGAAGCCGGCGGCTACTACGACTATGTCGATGCCATGAACAAGGCTGTGCCGGAAGGAGAGGAAAGCTGCTCCTGGCTGGTCTGCGACCATCGCTTCCAGCGCCGCTATGGCCTGGGCTTCGCCCGCCCGGCCCCGGTGCCGCTATGGCCGCACCTGCGCAATGGTTACCTAAAGCGCGGCAACACCCTGGTCGAACTGGCCCAAGCCTGCGGCATCGACCCGGCCGGCCTTGCCACCACGGTAGAAGCGTTCAACCACCATGCCCGACGTGGCGACGACCCGGAATTCGGCCGCGGTAGCACGGCTTTCAACCGCCGCAGCGGCGATGCCTCCCACCAAGGCCCCAACCCCTGCGTAGCGCCCATCGAACACGGGCCTTTCTATGCAGTGAAAGTCCAGCCGGGCTGCTTTGGCACCTTCGCCGGCCTGCGCACCGATGGGCAGGCGCGAGTGCTGGATGAAAACGGCCAGCCGATTCCGGGGCTCTATGCTGCCGGCACCGATATGGCCAGCGCGCTTGGCGGTCACTACCCGTCCGGCGGCATCAACCTGGGTCCGGCCATGACCTTCGGCTACATCGCCGGCCGCCACGCGGCAGGTGCAACCTCGAAATAAATGACAAGGAGCACTCCATGCGGAAACTGACCACCGCCCAAGGATTGAACATGCCCCAGCTCGGTCTTGGCACCTGGCCGATGAAGGGAGATGAATGCACCTATGCCGTGCGCCAGGCCCTGGAACTGGGCTACCGGCATATCGACACCGCGCCCGCCTACGAGAATGAAGCGGCGGTCGGCGCGGCCCTGCGCCAGAGCGACGTGCCTCGCGATGCCATTCACCTGACCACCAAGGTCTGGTGGGACAAGTTGCAGCCGGCGGCCATGCGCCAATCCCTTGAAGACAGCCTGCGCGCCTTGGGCACCGATCAGGTGGACCTGTTCATGATCCACTGGCCGGCGAAGGACTGGGACCTGGCACGCAGCATCGACACCCTGGTGGCCCTGCGCGACGAAGGCAAGGCGCGCTGCATTGGCGTGGCCAATTTTCCGCTCGGCCTGTTGCGCCAGGTAGTGGAAGACCTGGGGGCGCCGCTGTCCGCCATCCAGGTGGAGTACCACGTGCTGCTCGACCAGCAGCGCCTGCTGGACTACGCCCGCAGCAAAGGCCTGGTGCTCACCGCCTATACCCCGCTCGCACGTGGCCTGGCCGCGGAACAGCAGGCAATCCGGAAGATCGCCGAGAAGCACGGCGCCTTGCCGAGCCAGGTGGCCTTGAAATGGCTACTGGAACAGGACGGCGTCGGCGCCATTCCGAAGGCGTCCAGCATGGCGAACCAGCAAGCGAACCTGGATGCGCTGAAGGTGCAGCTAGATGATGAGGACCGCGCCCTGATCGCCACCCTGCCGAAGAACAAGCGCGTGGTGAGCCCGGACTTCGCGCCGGAGTGGGATGCCTGACAGTGGGCTGTCCAACGGGGGCAACTGCGTTGCCCCTGGCGGTTGAATTGGCCCCTACAAAGGAATGACCGCACCTGCAGGAGTTTTGATGGAGCAACAAAAAACGCCGCCCGGATGCGTGGTCCGGGCGGCGTTTCTGTGTTGCGGCGGATCAGCCTTGCAGCGATTCCACCCCTAGCTCATCCCACACGGCTTCGGCCAGGTGGAACGTAGCGTTGGCCGCTGGGATGCCACAGTAGATGGCGCTCTGCATGATCACTTCCTTGATCTCCTCACGCGTCACGCCGTTGTTCTTCGCGGCGCGCAGGTGCAGCTTCAGCTCGCCTTCGCGGTTCATGCCAATCAGCATGGCGATGGTGACCAGGCTGCGGGTATGGCGCGGCAGGCCCGGGCGGGTCCAGATGTCACCCCAGGCATGACGAGTGATCATTTCCTGGAACTCTTCATTGAACGGCGTGAGGTTCTGCAGGCTGCGGTCCACATGGGCGTCGCCCAGCACTGCACGGCGAACCTTCATGCCGGCTTCGTAACGTTCTTTCTCGTCCATCTTTTCGTCCTCGAATGTGGACATCAATTAGTCAGGCAGTAAGGAAAGCCAGTACGCGCTGGCTGAACGCATCGCCGGCCTGCACGTTCGACAGGTGCGCCGCGTGGAACTCCACCAACTCGGCACCGGCAATGCGCTCCTGCATGAAGCGGCCGTGGGAGGGAGTGGTGACCGGGTCACCGCTGCCGCAAACGATCAGGGTCGGCGCGCTGATGCTGCCGAGCTGCTCGCGGTAGTCGGCGTCACGCACAGCGGCGCAGTTAGCGGCGTAGCCCTCGGGCGAGGTCTCGGCCAGCATGCCGACGATAGGCTCGACCTTGGCCGGCTCGGCCTCGGCAAAATCCGGGGTGAACCAGCGGGAGATCGAGGCGTCGCGCAGATCGCGCATGGCCTGGGCGCCACCGGAAAGCACGGCGTCGATTCGCGGGTTCCAGACTTCAGGAGTGCCGATCTTGGCGGCGGTGTTGCATAGCACCAGGCGCTCGATGCGTTCCGGGGCGTTGATTGCAAGCCACTGGCCGATCAGGCCGCCCATGGACAGGCCGCAGAAGTACGCCTTCGGGATATCCAGGGCGTCCAGCAGCGCCAGCACATCTCCGCCCAGTTGCTCGATGCTGTAGGGGCCTTCGCTGACCAGGGACTGGCCGTGGCCGCGGGTGTCATAACGCAGCACCTGAAAGTGCTGGGTGAAGGCCGGGATCTGCGCGTCCCACATGTGCAGGTCGGTGCCCAGGGAGTTGGACAGCACCAGCACCGGCGCACCAGCCGGGCCTTCGAGGAGGTAGTTCAGGTCGCCATCGGCGAGTCGTACGGCAGGCATGTAAATCTCCTAGCGCGAAAATGCGTGGTGTTCGGCCAGTGCGCGGTCCACCCAGCGGCGGGCCTGGCCAAGGTAATGGGCCGGGTCGAGCAGGCGGTCCAGCTCGGCGGCGGAAAGTTGTTCGCTGACCTCGGCATTGGCGCCGAGCACGGCGCGCAGATGGGCACCCTCTTTCACTGCCTGGCGGCAGCACTGCTCCACCAGGTGATGGGCGGCATCCCGGCCAATGCGCTGAGCAAGCGCGATGCTCACGGCTTCGGCCAGCACCAGGCCCTGTGTCAGGTCGAGGTTCTCGCGCATGCGCGCGGCGTCTACTTCAAGGCCCGGAACCACCAGCAGCGCTTGCTGCAACGCACCGGAAACCAGGCAGCAGAGTTCCGGCAGGGTTTCCCATTCGGCGTGCCAGAGGCCGAGGCTGCGCTCGTGCTCCTGGGGCATGGCGGCGAACATGGTGGAAACCAGACCCGGTGCGCGAGTGGCCGCGCCAATCAGCACAGCGGCGCTGACCGGATTGCGCTTGTGCGGCATGGTGGACGACCCCCCCTTGCCAGGCGCAGAAGGTTCAAATACTTCGCCCGCCTCGGTCTGCATCAGCAGGCTGAGGTCACGGCCCAGCTTGCCCAGGCTGCCGGCGATCAGGCCGAGCAGGCTGGCGAACTCCACCAGGCGATCACGCTGGGTGTGCCAGGGCTGGTCGGGCAGGTTCAGGTCCAGTTCACGGGCCAGGGCCTCGGCAACAGGCCAAGCCTGCTCGCCCAGGGCGGCGAGGCTGCCGGACGCACCGCCGAACTGCAGGCAGAACAGGCGCGGCTTGAGTTCAGCCAGGCGTTGACGATGACGGGTCACCGCACCCAGCACGCCGGCCAGCTTCATGCCGAGGGTGACGGGCGTCGCCTGCTGCAACCAGGTACGGCCGGCAAGCGGAGTGTCGGCGAAGCGTTCAGCCTGCACGGCCAGGGCCTGGGCCAGTCCGACAAGGTCCTGTTCCAGCAGCTCGGTGGCGGCGCGCAATTGCAGCACCAGACCGCTGTCCATGGCGTCCTGGCTGGTAGCCCCCAGGTGCACGAAGCGTTCGGCTTCCGTGCTTTGGGCGGCCACACGCTTGCCCAGCGCCTTGACCAGAGGGATGGCGGAGTTGCCAGCCGTGGTGATGGCCAGGGCCAGTGCGGAGTAGTCGTAGAGTTCGGCGCTGCAGGCCGCCTTGATGGGCGCCACGGAGTCGCCCGGGATCAGGCCGACGCTCGCCTCGGAGCGCGCCAATGCGGCCTCGAAGTCCAGCATGCCCTGCACGCGTCCGCGGTCGGAGAACACCGCACGCATGGCGGGCTGGGTGAAATAGGCGTCGAAGAGTTGGTTGCTCGGGCTGTTCAAGCCAGTGCTCCAGAATTCGGGATGGTGTTTCGTTTTATAGCAGCCAGCCCTGAGAGACCAGCGATTGCCGCGAAAGGTGGGCTGAAGCCCACCCTACAGGCATGCACAGGCGTAGCGAGCGCAGGCAGGTCGGGGGCGGCCAGCGCGCAGCAACCGGAATGTACGTCTGTACATGAGGATTGCGAGCACTGCCCAACCCCGAGATGCCAAGCTTAGTAGCCTGTCAGACCTTCTCGATGGCGAGGGCGAGGCCTTGGCCCACACCGACACACATGGTCGCCAGGCCCAGCTTGCCGCCGGACTTCTCCAACTGGTGCAGGGCGGTCTGGACCAGACGCGCGCCGCTGGCACCCAGGGGGTGACCGAGGGCGATGGCGCCGCCGTTGGGGTTGACCTTGTCGCTGTCGTCGGCGATGCCGAGCTCACGCATGACGGCCAGGCCCTGTGCGGCGAAGGCTTCGTTCAGCTCGATCACGTCGAAGTCGCCGATGGCCAGGTTCAGCCGCTCCATCAGCTTGCGCACCGCCGGCACCGGGCCGATGCCCATGACGCGCGGCGCGACGCCGGCGCTGGCCATGCCGAGGACTTTCGCGCGCGGAGTCAGGCCGTGCTTCTTCACGGCTTCGGCGGAAGCCAGGATCAGTGCCACGGCACCGTCGTTGACGCCCGACGCGTTGCCAGCGGTGACGGTCTTGCCTTCACCGTTGACCGGCTTCAGCTTGGCCAGGGCTTCGAGGGTGGTGTCGGGACGCAGGTGCTCGTCCTGGTCGACGACCGTCTCGCTCTTCTTGCCCTTGATCACCACCGGGACGATTTCTTCGGCGAAGAAGCCTTCAGCCTGGGCACGACCGGCGCGCTGCTGGCTGCGCAGGGCGAACAGGTCCTGGTCTTCGCGGGAGACCTGGTAATCGTCGGCGACGTTGTCCGCGGTCTGCGGCATGGCGTCGACGCCGTACTGGGCCTTCATCAGCGGGTTGATGAAGCGCCAGCCGATGGTGGTGTCTTCGATCTTCTGGGTGCGACCGAAGGCGCTGTCGGCCTTGCCCATCACATAGGGCGCGCGGGACATGGATTCCACGCCACCCGCGATGGCCAGTTCCATTTCGCCCGAGGCGATGGCGCGGAAAGCCGTGCCCACTGCGTCCATGCCCGAAGCGCAGAGGCGGTTCAGGGTGACGCCAGGAACACTGTCCGGCAGGCCGGCCAGCAGCAGCGCCATGCGTGCCACGTTGCGGTTGTCCTCACCGGCCTGGTTGGCGCAGCCAAGGAATACTTCGTCCAGCTGGTCCCATTTGACCTGGGGATTGCGCTCCACCAGGGCCTTGATCGGGATCGCGGCCAGGTCGTCGGCGCGTACCGGCGCCAGCGAGCCGCCGAAGCGGCCGATGGGCGTGCGAATGGCGTCGCAGATGTAGACCTCGCGACTCATTCCTCACCGCCTTGCTGGCCGTGGGCAGCAGCGGTGCGGGCTTCCAGGGCGCGCAGCGCGGTCAGCTCGGTTTCGTTGGGGGCCAGGGTCTCGGAAACGTCGGCGGCGAAACGAATGGCCCAACCGGTGTTCTCGATTACCTGCTCGCGGGTCACGCCCGGGTGCAGCGAGGTGACGATGAACTCGTTGGTACCGGCTTCCGGCTCCATGATGCAGAGGTCGGTGATCAGCGCCACCGGACCTTTGCCGGGCAGGCCCAGCTGCTTGCGGTGGTCGCCGCCTTCGCCGTGGCCGACGGAGGTGATGAAGGCCAGCTTGTCGACGAAGGTGCGATGGGACTGCTTGAGGATGATCAGCACTTCCTTGGCGGAACCCGCGATTTCCGGAGCACCGCCGGCACCCGGCAGACGTACTTTCGGGTTGTTGTAGTCGCCGATCACGGTGGTGTTGATGTTGCCGAAGCGGTCGACCTGGGCAGCGCCGAGGAAACCGACGTCGATACGGCCACCTTGCAGCCAGTAGCGGAAGATCTCACCGGTGGGCACTACGGTGTCAGCGGTTTCGGCCAGCTCGCCATCGCCGATGGACAACGGCAACACGGTCGGCTTGGCGCCGATGGGGCCGGATTCGTAAATCAGCACCACGTCCGGGGACGAGGTCAGGCGCGCCAGGTTGGCGGCCTTGGACGGCAGGCCGATGCCGACGAAGCAGACGGCGCCATTCTTCAGGCGGCGGGCAGCCGCCACGGTCATCATTTCGTTGGTGCTGTAGTCAAGGGTGGATTGAGCGCTCATCACTTGGCCTCCGCAATCTTGGCTTGGGCGATCTTCTGCTGGAACTCGCTGAAATCCTTGGTGCCACGGATGTATTCATCGATCCAGGCAGTGAAGGTTTCGCGGTTGCGGGCGATCGGGTCCCAGGCCTGGTAGAAGCGGTTGTCGCGCTCGTAGTAGCCGTGGGCATAGGACGGATGAGCGCCACCGGGCACGTGGCAGACCGCGGTCAGGGCCCAGGTGGGCAGGACGCAGGCGTTCATCGGTGCGTTCAGGTCGTCGACGATCTCTTCCACGGTAACGATGCAGCGCTTGGCCGCCAGGGCCGCTTCCTTCTGCACCCCGAGAATGCCCCAGAGCAGCACGTTGCCCTTGCGGTCGGCCTTCTGGGCGTGGATCACGGTGACGTCCGGACGGACCGAAGGCACCGCCGCCAGTTGCTCACCGGTGAACGGGCACTCGATGAACTTGATGTTCGGGTTGACCTTGGGCAGATCGGAGCCGACGTAAGCACGCAGCACGGCGAAAGGCAGGCCCGAGGCACCGGCCACATAGGAGTTGGCCAGGTCGGCATGGCTGTGCTCGTCGATCTCCAGGGCATTCGGCCACTGTTTCTCGACCGCATCACGCAGGCGATGCAGCGAGCCGACACCGGGGTTGCCACCCCAGGAGAACGTCAGCTTGCGCGCGCAACCGGCGCCGATCAGCAGGTCGTACACCAGATCGGGGGTCATGCGTGCCAGGTGCAGGTTTTTCTTGCCTTGGCGAATGATCTCGTGGGACGCGGCAGTGGGAATCAGATGGGTGAAGCCTTCGAGGGCTACGGTGTCGCCATCGTTGATGAAGCGTTCGACGGCTTCGCGGAGGGAAAGGATTTCAGCCATGGTCGATCTCGTGTTGTTATCCAGGGCGTTTCGGGCGCCGGGTGAACAAAAAGTACTCCCCGGCCCCTCACTGGACAATCCGATAATCGACTATTCGTGCGGTTATCGAACAGATGTCGATCTCGCTACCGAATGCTTTCGACGGCTGCGGCAGCCTCAGCCGTCGAAGGCTTTCTTCAGGGCCGCGATATCCAGCTTTTTCATCTGCATCATTGCGGCGAAGGCGCGCTGGGAGCCTGCCGACTGCGAGTCTTCGAGCATCTTTATCATGGCAATGGGCACCACCTGCCAGGACAGCCCGAAACGGTCCTTCAGCCAACCGCACTGCTGGGCGCTCGGGTCGCCGCCGTCGGAGAGTGTGTCCCAGTAGTGGTCCAGTTCCTCCTGATCGTCGCAGTGGATCTGGAACGACACCGCCTCGTTGAACGTGAAGTCCGGACCGCCATTGAGGGCGGTGAAGCGTTGGCCGTCCAGTTCGAAGTCTACGGTGAGTACCGACCCTGGCGCCTTGCCGTGGACATCCCGGCCCGCTTCGCCGTAGCGGCTGATAGCCGTGATTGTCGAATTGGGAAAGATGCCGATGTAGAAGTTGACTGCGGCCTCAGCCTGGTCGTCGAACCACAGGCACGGGACGATCGTGTGAATCCGCTTGCTCATGGTGCACCTCCTGGTGGGATGGATGACGATAGCCAATCACCCGCTAGTCGATTGGCGAGCCGACGGATCGACATGGCTCGGCGGATTCCTGTAGGAGCCAGCTTGCTGGCGAAGCAAAGCGGTTCGCTGGCAAGCCAGCTCCTACAGATGCATTTCCTCCACCAGTACCTTCACCAGATCCGCCGCCGGCATTTCCCGCGCCAGGGGTGCGCCCTGCCCGGCCCATTGCACGGCGAAGTCGTTGCAGCCCTTGGCGCTGGCCGCGGCGTGCAGCGCCTTGGCCGCGTCGTAGGTGTTGGGGTAGTCCGGCAGGGCCGGCGCATCGGACGTATCCAGGTCAGTCCAGAGGCGGTTGACCATGCCACGCGCCGGGCGGCCGGAGATGGCCGCGGTGATACGCGTCTGGTAGGCGCGTTCGCTCTTCAGGGCAGCACGGTAGGCGGTGTTGGCGGCCGACTCGGGGCACGGCACGAAGGCGGTGCCCAATTGCGCCGCCTGGGCGCCGAGGGCCATGGCGGCCTTGATGCCCTGCCCGTCCATGATGCCGCCAGCGGCGATCACTGGCAGGCGGCAGTTCCGGGCGATGAGCCGCACCAGGGCCAGGGTGCCGATGCCGGCGTCGCCCTTCTCGGGTTCGAACACACCCCGGTGGCCGCCCGCCTCTATGCCTTGGGCGACGATGGCGTCCACACCGGCCGCTTCCAACAGACGTGCCTCTTCGAGCGTGGTCGCACTGGCCAGCAGACGGATACCGGCGCCTTTCAGCGCATCGATCCATTCTTGCGGCGGCAGGCCGAAATGGAAGCTGACCACCGGCGGGCGCTCATCCAACAGCATCTGCGCCATCTCCGAGTCGTCGAGGAAACTCTTGTAGATCTCGCGAATGGCTGCCGGCGGTTCAGCATCGAACTCGGCAAACAACGGCTTGAGGTGCTCCAGCCAGGCAGCCTCGCGCAGGGCGTCGGCCACGGCCGGTCGGTGACAGAACAGATTGACGTTGAAGGGCCTGCTGGTCAGTTCGCGGGTTTGCGCCAGCATGGCGCGGGCCTGCGCCGGGGTGCTGGCACCGATGCCGATGGACCCCAGGGCGCCGGCATTGGAAACCGCCGCGGCCAGGGCCGGCGTGGAAACGCCCACCATGGGGGCCTGGATGATGGGGTGCTCGATGCCGAGCGATCGGGTGATGGACATGAGACAGCGACTCCGTACCAGTGAAACCTGGCCAATCTATCTCAAATAGAGAATAATTTTAAATATTCATTCTCTATTTGAGATTAAAAAGTATGGATCTATCCAGCCTGGAGATATTCCGCGCGGTCGCCCTGGAGCACAGCGTCACCCGCGCGGCCCAGCGCTTGCAGCGAGCGCAATCCAACGTCACCACGCGGATTCGCCAGTTGGAGGAAGAACTGGGCACCCCGCTCTTTCTTCGCGACGGCAAGCGCATGACCCTTACCGATCGGGGGCAGGCATTTCTCGACTACAGCGAGCGTCTGCTGGCCCTGGCGGACGAGGCGCGCCAGGCCATGCAACCGCAACTGCCGGGTGGTCGACTGCGTCTGGGCAGCATGGAGAGCACCGCAGCCAGCCGCCTGCCCGGACCACTGGCGCGCTTCCACGGGCAGTGTCCGGAGGTAGAGCTGGAGGTGAGCACCGGGACCAGCCAGGCACTGATGGACGCCGTGCTCGCGCGGCGCCTGGACTGTGCACTGGTGGCCTGGCCGCAAAGTAAAGTGTCATGGCGCGAGGAAATTGCCGCCATGGCGCTGGAAGCCCGGCCGGTGTTCGAAGAGGAATTGCTGCTGATACTCCCTGCCAGCCACCCACAGGTCGCAGGCCCGGGGGATGTACAGGTGCGCGGGTTGGCTGGCTTCGCCGAGGGTTGCACCTATCGGCAGATCGCCGAGAACTGGCTGTCTGCCGAAGGTCTACCGCCGCCCAAGGTGCAGCAGGTGGGTTCCTACCACGCCATCCTCGCTTGCGTCGCCGCGGGCTCGTGCGTCGGCATCCTGCCCCGCTCGGTGCTGGAGCTACAGCGCGAACCGCCCCTCCTGCGCCAGATTCCCCTGATGCGGGTGGAAACCCTCCTGGTTTGGCGCCAGGGATACGCAACGGCGTCCTTCGAGGCCTTCCGCGAAACATTGGCCCCCTTTGGATAGCGACCGCTGGTGGACCTGAGGCCCTCCTGCAGGTCAATCGTTCACAGACGGCCGTGCAAAGCCTTCTCGAATATCTGGCTGTAGGTCCTGGCGTCGTACTGGACCGGATTGGTGCCTGCCGACGGATCGACTTCGGCCATGCATCCGACCTGTTCGATACGCGCGTCATCGATACCGATTTCCCCCAGGCTGTGGGGGATGTCCAGTTCGCTGCGCAGATTCACCACCCAATCCAGTACCCCGGCGAAGCCGGCCTTGGGCAATCCGAGGTAACGCGCCAGCCGCGCCATCGGACCCTCGATGTGGGCGCGGTTCGCCTGTAGCACATAGGGCATCAGCACGGCATTGAGCAATCCGTGGTGGGCGTCGTACAGCGCACCGAGGGGATGGGCCAGGGCATGCATCGCCCCAAGGCCACGCTGGAAGGCGGTGGCACCCATGCTAGAGGCGACCAGCATTTGCAATCGGGCCTCGATGTCGTGGCCTTTGGTGCTGGCGCGCGGCAGGTAGTCCTTGACCAGACGCATGCCCTCCAGGGCGATGCCTTCGGCCATGGGGTGATAGAGCGGCGAACAGTAGGCCTCCAGGCTGTGGGACAGCGCATCCATGCCGGTGGCGGCGGTGATCTTCGGTGGCAGGCCGACGGTGAGTTCCGGATCGAGGATGACGATGGCCGGCAGCATCCGGGCGTGGAAGATGATGCGTTTGATGTGCACCTGGTCGTCGGTGATGACCGCCGCGCGCCCCACTTCCGAACCGGTGCCGGCCGTGGTGGGTACGGCGACCACCGGGGCCATGCCAGCGACGTTCACCCGCGAGGCGTTGTCACCGATGTCTTCGAAATCCCAGAGCGGGCGATCCTGCCCCACCATGAGGGCGATGGCCTTGCCGGCATCCAGCGCCGAGCCGCCGCCAAAGGCGATCACCCCGTCATGGCCACCGGCCTTGAAGGCCGCCACACCATCCATCACGTTCGGTCCGGTCGGGTTGCCCTTTATCTGTTGGAACAGTCCGGCGGTGAGGCCCGCATCGCGGCACTGGCGCAGGGCCGCGTCGATCATCGGCAGCGCGGCAAGACCGGGATCGGTGACCAGCAGCGGCGCCTGCATGCCGAGTTCGCGGCAGGCGCTGTTCAGATCGGCGATGCGGCCCACGCCGACACGCACCGAAGTCGGGTAGTTCCAGTTCATGCGAAAGTGGCTCGAATCCATGGCACGCCTCACAGGCTGGTCTTGAAGTGGAAGGACTTGGGTCGAGTCAGATGCTCGTAGCCCACCCGAGATAGTGTGCAGCCGCGCCCGGATTGCTTGACGCCGGTCCAGGCCAGGGCCGGGTCCAGGTAGTCGCAACGGTTGAGGAAGACGGTGCCGGCCTCGAGCCGATCGGCCAGCGCGAGGGCGCTGGCTTCGTCCTGACTGAAGATCGCGGCGGTCAGGCCGTAGAGGCTGTCGTTCATCAGCGCCAGCGCCTCTTCATCGTCACGCACCTTCTGGATACCCACGACCGGGCCGAAGGACTCTTCGTTCATCACACGCATACCGTGATGCACATTGGTCAGCACCTGCGGAGCCAGGTAAGCACTGCCGGCGCCTTCCAGGGCGAATGTCGACGGGTCCAGATGGGCCCTGGCGCCCTGCCCCACGGCGTCGCGGATCTGCGCCCGTACGAACTCCGCTGCCTCGGGGCGCACCAGCGGGCCCAGGGTGGTTTCGGGATCGTCGGGGCGACCCAGGCGGTATTGCCCAACCAGCTCCACAGCCTGCTCGACGAAAGCGTCATAGCGATCGGCGTGCACGTAGATACGTTCGATGCCGCAGCAGGACTGGCCGGAATTGAAGAAGGCCCCGTCGATGGCGGTTTCCACGGCATGGGCGAGGTTGGCGTCGGCCCGGACATAGGCAGGGTCCTTGCCGCCCAGCTCCAGCCCGGAACTGATGAAGCGCCCGGCCAGGGCGCGTTCGACCATGGCGCCGCCCGCCACGGAGCCGGTAAAGGCCACGTGACGAACCGGTTCGGCCTGGATCAGCCGTTCCGTGTCACTGTGGTTGAGGTGCAGGTACTGCAGAACGCCTGGCGGCAAGCCCGCCTCGACGAAGGCTTCGACCATGCGTTCGGCGCACAACGGGGTCTGCGCGGAATGCCTGAGCAGCACGCAGTTGCCCGCCAGCAAGGCCGGCACCACGGCATTCACCGCCGTCAGGTAGGGGTAGTTCCAAGGTGCAATGACAAATGCCAGGCCCAATGGCTCGCGGCGGATCAGTCGGGTAAAGCCGGGCTTGTCTGGCAGATGGATATCCGCCAGCGCCTCTTCGGCGATATCCGCCATGTAGCTGGCGCGCTCGACGAATCCGCGAATCTCCCCCGGCGCATAGCGGATGGGCCGGCCCATCATCCAGCAGAGCTCCTCGGCCAACTGCGCCTCACGGGCGGCAAAGGCCGCGATGGCGCGACGGACGATGGCGACACGTTCGGCCACCGGAGTGCCCTTCCAGGTCCTGCGCACGGACTCCGCGCGTTCGAGCGCGGCAACGACTTCGGCTGGCGTGGCCAGCGGGCGCTCGACGTAGACCGAGCCATCCACCGGCGATACGCAACGCAACAGGTTCATGACACCTCCTTCTGGTCAGGTGCCCGGTCCGGCCTCACTGCCGGACCGGGCCACAGCTTCAGTAGCGGTACGGTGGGCCGGCCTTGGTCATCAGTGCGTTGTACTGCTTGAAGATTTCGACGACCTTGGCGCAACGCGGGCTGGTCTTGGCGATCTCGTCCCAGAACTTATGCGCCTCATCTTCGACCGTTTTCCATTCCGCGTCGGGGATGGACGTGAGCTGTAACTTGGTGCCTTCCACCCGCAGCTTGGCTTCGCCGCCCCAGTACCAGTGCTGGCGGTAATAGTGGGAGCTGTCCATGCACAGGCGGAACAGCGTCTTGAGGTGCTCGGGGACTTCGGCCCAGCGCTCGGAGTTGGCGAAGTAGGAACCGATCCAGGCGCCGGAGATGTTGTTGGTGAGGAAGTACTTGGTGACGTTGGCCCAACCCACCGTGTAGTCCTCGGTGATGCCAGACCAGGCGATGCCATCAAGTTCGCCGGTCTGTACCGCCACTTCGACGTCCTCCCAGGGCAGCGTCACGGGTATCACGCCGAAACGCGCAAGGAACTTGCCCGCCGTCGGGAAGGTGAACACCCGCTTGCCCTTGAGATCAGCGAGGCTGCGGATAGGTTGTACCGTGGCGAAGTTGCACGGGTCCCAGGAGCCGGCACCCAACCAGGTAACGCCCTTCACTTCGCCATAGGCTTCTTCCCAGATCTTGTTCAGGCCCCATTGATGAAAAAGCGTGGGGACATCCAGGCTGTAGCGGGTAGCAAAGGGGAAGTAGCCACCGAAGACCGCTACGTCCACGGGGGCGGCGATGGAGTCATCGTCACTCTGCACCGCGTCGATGGTGCCCTTTTGCATGGCGCGGAACAGTTCACCCGTGGGTACGAGCTGATCGGCGAAGTAGAGCTGTATCTCCATCTCGCCGTTGGCAGCTTTGTTGAACGCCTCGATCGACGGTTTGATCACGTGCTCGGCCAGGGCGGGCCCGGCATAGGTCTGCAGGCGCCAGGTGATTTTCTTGCCGGACTGGGCATGCACGAACGGTGCGCCGAGCGTCGTGGCGCCCACCGCGCCGGTGGCGACGGCGGCGCCTTTGAGAAACGTACGTCTGGTACTCATGCGGTTACCTCCTGGAGAGTGGAAGGGGGTGCCAGGCACCCGCCCAACCCAGCGCCGCCAAGGGCGGCGCAGCTTCTCAGGTCGGCATGAGACCCATCACTTCAACTTCATGTCCGTCACGCCAGGAACTGCTGCTGGTCGTGCTGCCGGTCCTGACAATTCATTGTCCCGCGCCGTAGTGCCACCGGGGCAGCCACAGGGCGATGTCGGGGAAGATCATTACAAGCGCCAGGGTGACGATCATCACGATCACGAAGGGCCCCACGGAGACATAGATGTCCCTCAAGGTCACTTCCGGCGGCGCCATTGCTCGCATCAGAAAGAGGTTGTAGCCAAAGGGTGGCGTCATGTAGGCCATCTGGCAGGTGATGGTGTAGAGCACGCCGTACCAGACCAGGTCAAAGCCCAGCGCGCCCACCAGCGGTACATAGAGCGGTGCGACGATGACCAGCATGGCGGTGTCATCGAGGAACATGCCCATGATGATGAAGGACAGCTGCATCAGGATAAGGATATGCCAGGGACCCAAACCCATCTCCTCGACGAACACCCCCTCGATGGCCTTGACCGCACCGAGGCCGTCGAACACTGCACCGAAGCACAGCGCGGCAAGGATGATCCACATGAACATGCAGGTGATGCCCAGCGTCTTGCGCAGGGTGTCCTCCATCACCTGACGAGTCAGGCGCCCCTGGAACAGCGCTGCCAGGGTGGCGGCGAGCGCCCCTACGGCGGAACTTTCCACCAGGCTGGTGTAGCCCAGCAGGAACAGCCCGGTCATGGTCAGGAAGATGAACAGCGGCACCAACCCTGCGCGCAGCAGGCGAATGCGCTCGCCCCACGTGATCTGCTCGCGCTCCTCACGACTCAGCGGTGGCCCGAGCTGCGGTTGCAGGCGACAGCGGATGACGATGTAGAGGATGAAGAGCGCCGCCATCAACAGGCCGGGGAACACACCCGCCAGCCATAACTGTCCCACGGGTTGGCGGGCGATCATGCCGTAGAGCACCAGCACGACGCTGGGGGGAATCAGGATACCGAGCGTACTGCCCGCCTGAATCACCCCGGTGACCATGATCTTGTCGTAGCCCCGTCGGAGGAGTTCTGGCATGGCGATGGTCGCGCCAATGGCCATGCCCGCGACGCTGAGACCGTTCATGGCCGCGATCACCACCATCAGGAAAATGGTGCCGATGGCCAATCCGCCGTGTAGTGGTCCCATCCAGACGTGAAACATGCGGTAGAGGTCGTCGGCAATGCGCGACTCGGAAAGCATGTAGCCCATGAACACGAACATCGGCAAGGTCAGCAGCGGATACCACTTCATCAGCTTCATGGCGGCACTGAAGGCCATCTCCGAGCCGCCATCGCCCCATAGCAACAGCGAGGCCGCAGCGGCGACGAAGCCGATGGCACCGAACACCCGCTTGCCGGTAAGCAGGAGCAGCATCATCGAACTGAACATCAGCAGTGCGATGAGCTCGTAGCTCATGGAAGCTCCTTGCCCAGGATCACGGCCAGGTCACGGAAGAAGTTGGCGATGGCCTGCAGCAGCATCAACAGGATGCCGAACGTCATCACCACCTTGATCGGTGCCATCTGCGGCGACCAGGACGAGTAGCTGGTTTCCTTGTACTCCAGGGCGTACTGGGTCGAAGAGATGCCACCGTAGAGCAGCAACGCCAGGTAGAAGAGCAGGAAGCCGACCGTGAGCGCATCGAGGATTGCCCGCGTCCGGGCGCTGAAACGCCCGTAGATCAGGTCCATGCGCACATGAGCATCGAGCTGCATGGAGTAGGCGCCGCCCAGTAGAAAGTAGGCGACCATCAGGAACTGGGCGGACTCCAGGGTCCAGATCGACGGCGTGAAGAAGGTCTTGGAAGTCGACGAATACAGGAGGACGGCCAGCATCACGAAAATCAGGTACATGGCGAAGCGGCCAACCACACGGTTGAACCATTCCACTCCCCTGATATAGGCGCCTATGGCATTGAACATGCCGCGAATCCCGCAAGAGTTGCCGTCTTCCGAAACTCTAGCCGATGGCCGGAGAATGCCAAGGCGCCGACACCCTGCACGTTGCGTACAGGGTGCATCAGCCGAGCATCAAGGTTGCGCGAAGGCTTCCTTGAACAGTTCCTGCATGTCGTTCCAGGAATTTTCGTCGGCGACTTTGCTGTAGCCCAGGTCAGGCCCCTTCTCGCTGCCATGCCCGGCATGACTGAGTCGATCGGCGTCCGGATTGGTGAAGCTGTGTTTGGCGTCGGGTTGGACGACGACACGGTAATCGGCCTTGGCGTTGTCGAACTCCTCCTTGAACGAATTGACCGAAGCAATGGGTACCAGGGTGTCCTTCTCACCATGCTCCACCAGCACCTTGGCCTTGATGTCGCCCGGCTTGGCCGCCGAGGTGGCGGCCAGAACACCGTGGAAACTCACTACTGCCGCCAGGGGCACACCCGCGCGGGCCATGTCGAGTACGACCTTGCCACCGAAGCAGTAGCCGATAGCGGCAAGCTTGCTGGCATCGGTCTGGGGCTGCGCTTTGAGCAGATCGAGTCCGGCGAGGAAGCGCGCCTTGGCCGCCGGCGCGCTGGCCAGGGCTGCCTCCATGAAACCTTGGGCATCGGCCGGATGCTCGGTGTTCTTGCCATCGCCGTACATGTCGATCGCCAGGGCGCTGTAGCCCAAGGCAGCGAGGTCGCGGGCGCGGCGCTTGGCGTAGTCATTGAGGCCCCACCACTCGTGGACTACCACCACACCAGGTCGCTTGCCGGCGATGGCATCGTCGTACGCGTAATAGCCGATCAGGGCGGTACCGTCCGGGCCCTTGTATGGGATTTCACGGGTCTTGATCTCGGCCTGGGCAAGACCGGTTCCCAAGAGCAGTGCAAACAGAAGCGCGATCCTGGACATGCTGTATTCCTCCAACCTGAAATGGATTCCAGCGATTGCATCCAGTGTCGCGGGTTTAGCGGATTTCGCCAGCGATTAAGAATGAAAAGCCTTACTCGGGATAGCGGCCGACTTCGATGAGGTTGCCATCTGGATCGCGGAAGTAGACCGATTCGATCGGGCCGAGGGCTCCGGTTCGCATTACCGGCCCCTCCTCCACATCGACGCCCTGCTCCGTCAGATGCTCCAGCACCCGCTCCAGGGGCCAGCGGGTGATCAGGCAAAGGTCGATGGCGCCAGGCGTTGGGAATGCTGCCTTGGGTTCGAACTCCCGACCAGCCTGGTGCAGGTTGAATTTCTGCTGGCCGAACGCCAGGGCGTGGCGGCCATTGCCGAAGGTTTCGTGATGCATCCCTAGCACCCGCTGGTAGAACGCCAGGGTGCGGGGAATATCGGCGACGGTGAGCACGAGGTGGTCCAGGCGTTCAAGCATGGCGTCAGTCCCGATCGAGCAGGTGGAAGCGCGGCAGCGAGAGTTTCCAGTGGATGGCCGCCAGGCGAATCAGCAGCACCACCAGCATGGCCGCGGCGGTGGCCAGCCAGGCAGGCAGCGCGACCTCGCGCAGCCCCAGGAAGATCAGGGAACCGGCAATGCAGGCAATGGCGTAGATCTCTTTCTGGAAGATCAGCGGCACCTCGTTGCAGATGATGTCGCGCAGCACACCACCGCCGACGGCTGTGATTACACCCATGATCACCGCCGTGCCCGGCTGCAGGTTGTGCTGAAGGGCGACATCGGTGCCGTAGACGGTAAACACCGCGAGGCCGAAGGCGTCCGCCAGCAACAGGCCGGTCTCGTTGATCGGCCGAGTCAGGCGCACCCAGAGCACCGTGCCCACGGCCGCCAGGGAGGCAACCAGGATGTAGGTATCGTCCCTGATCCAGCTCACTGGGTGGTTACCAAGGATGACGTCACGCAGAGTGCCACCACCGAGGGCAGTGATGATGGCGATCACCAGCACGCCGAACAGGTCCATCGACTTGCGGCCCGCCATCAGGGCGCCGGTGATGGCGAAGACAGCCACGCCAAACAGGTCGGAAAGATAGAGGAGCTGCTCCATTCAGGGTCAGGCACCTACCGGGGTACGCATGGTGACGAACTCTTCGGCAGCAGTGGGATGCACACCGATGGTTTCGTCGAAGATGCGCTTGGTAGCGCCGGCCTTGATCGCCACGGCCAGTCCCTGGACGATCTCGCCCGCCTCCGGGCCGACCATGTGGCAGCCGAGGACGCGGTCGGTTTCAGCGTCTACCACGAGCTTCATGAGGGTGCGTTCCTGATTCTCGGTGAGGGTCAGCTTCATCGGCCGGAAACGGCTCTCGAAGAGCTTCACCTCGTAACCCTTGGTGCGCGCCTGCTGCTCCGTCAGGCCGACAGTACCGATGTTCGGCAGGCTGAACACGGCGGTGGGGATGTGCTCGTAATCCACCGGGCGGTACTCCTCCGGCCTGAACAGACGGCGTGCCACGGCCATCCCCTCGGCCAGCGCCACGGGCGTGAGCTGCACACGACCGATCACATCGCCCAGGGCAAGGATGGAGGGTTCGGTGGTCTGGAACTGCTCATCCACCTTCACGAAACCACGCTCGTCCAGCTCGACGCCGGTGTTCTCCAACCCCAGGTTGTCGAGCATCGGACGGCGGCCGGTGGCATAGAAGACGCAGTCGGTCTCCAGGTGACGGCCGTCCTTGAGGGTGGCCAGAAGGCTGCCATCGGCCTGTTTCTCGATGCGGGCAATGTCGGAATTGAATTGCAGGTTCAGCCCCTTCCTGCCCAGCTCATCACGCAGGTGATGGCGCACTGAGTCGTCGAAGCCGCGCAGGAACAGTTCGCCGCGATAGAGCAAAGACGTCTGGGCCCCCAAGCCATGGAAAATGGACGCGAATTCGACGGCGATATAGCCACCGCCCACGACCAGCACGCGCTTGGGCAGTTGCTCGAGGAAGAAGGCCTCGTTGGAGCTGATGGCCAGCTCGCGGCCGGGGATGTCGGGAATCTGCGGCCAGCCGCCGGTGGCGATGAGAATGTTCTTGGCGGTGCAACGTTGACCGGCGACGTCCACGGTGTGCGGGTCAACCAGTTTGGCGTGACCTTCCAGCAGGGTGACGCCGCTGTTCACCAGCAGGTTGCGATAGATGCCATTGAGGCGGTGGATTTCGCGGTTCTTGTTGCCGATCAAGGTCGGCCAGTCGAAGCCGGCCTCGCCCAGCGACCAGCCGAATCCTTGGGCCTGTTCGAAGTCCTCGGCGAAGTGGGCACCGTAGACCAGCAGCTTCTTCGGTACACAACCGACATTGACGCAGGTACCGCCCAGGTAGCGGCTCTCGGCGATGGCCACGCGGCCCCCGAAGCCGGCCGCAAAGCGTGCCGCACGCACACCGCCGGAACCGGCACCAATGACGAATAGGTCGAAATCGTAGGCCATGGCAAGTCTCCAGAAACAAGCCGCAAGCATACCGGAAGATCTGTCTCTGGCCAGTTGCCGGGCCTATCCTTGATGCATCGAGAAGGAGATTCCCATGCGCCCCACCCTCACCCATGTGGCCCTGCATGTACCGGAGCTGGAACCCTGCATCCGCTTCTACGCCGACTTCTGCGGCATGCGCGTGATCCACGAGCGCGCCGCCAAGGGTTCGAAGATCGTCTGGATGGCGGAACCCGGCAAGGAACACCAGTTCATCTTCGTGATCATGCCCGGCGGCCATGATCGCCACCTCGCCACCGATGACTACAGCCATTTCGGTTTCGCCGTGGACACCCGCGAGCGGGTCGACGCCATTGCCACCCAGGCCGCGGCGGCCGGCTGTCTGATCTGGCCACCGCGAGACGAGCCCTACCCCGTGGGCTACTACTGCGGCTTGCGCGACCCGGCGGGCAACTACGTGGAGTTCAGCTACGGCCAGCCGCTGGGGCCGGGATCAGAGGCGTTGCCGATTCCCTGACGCCCAGGGACGCAAAACGACCCGGCCTGATCCTCAATGGCAGGCCTTCGGCCTGCTTGGCGAATGAATTGGCTATTTCTGCGTTAGCTGTGGCGAGAGATTTCCCATCCGGCCAAGAGCCTTGTGGGAGCTGGCTTGCCAGCGAAACGGGGCCATTCGCTGGCAAGCCAGCTCCTACGGGCTATGCAGCTGCCTACAACACGTAATTCAGACATAGCCAATGAATTCAACCCTACAGGCCTTTCCTGGGTCCAATGAAAAGGCCGCCCGAAGGCGGCCCTCTGCCTGGCGTGGCCGATCAGTAGGCCTTGCCGGTCTTGTATAGGTTCTCGAAACAGTAGTTGGTGGCTTCGATGTAGCCTTCCGCGCCACCGCAGTCGAAGCGCTTGCCCTTGAACTTGTAGGCCAGTACGCAGCCGTCCTGCGCCTGCTTCATCAGCGCATCGGTGATCTGAATTTCCCCGCCCTTGCCCGGCTCGGTCTGTTCGATGAGGTCGAAGATGTCCGGGGTCAGGATGTAGCGGCCGATAATCGCCAGGTTCGACGGGGCATCTTCGGGCTTGGGTTTTTCCACCATGCTGTTCACACGGAAGATGTCGTCACGGATCATCTCGCCGGCGATTACACCGTACTTGGAGGTCTCCTCGCGCGGCACTTCCTGGATGGCGACGATGGAGCAGCGGAACTGGTTGTACAGCTTGACCATCTGGGTCAGGACGCCGTCACCTTCCAGGTTCAGGCAAAGGTCGTCCGCCAGGACCACGGCGAAGGGTTCGTCACCGATCAGCGGACGACCGCTGAGGATGGCGTGACCCAGGCCCTTCATCTCGACCTGGCGGGTATAGGAGAAGCTGCACTCATCGATCAGGCGACGGATACCGACCAGGTATTTCTCCTTGTCGGTGCCCTTGATCTGGTGTTCCAGCTCGTAGCTGATGTCGAAATGGTCTTCGAGGGCGCGCTTGCCACGGCCAGTTACGATGGAAATTTCGCTCAGGCCAGCGTCCAGGGCCTCTTCAACGCCGTACTGAATCAGCGGTTTGTTCACCACTGGCAGCATTTCCTTGGGCATCGCCTTGGTGGCCGGCAGGAATCGGGTACCGTAACCGGCGGCGGGGAACAGGCATTTCTTGATCATTTCGATCCTTTGGGGTGGGTGCTATGGCGAATTGCCGCGCAGTCTAATCACGCCGCACTCGCCTTACAATGCCCGCTTGCGGGCCGTCCTATGCCGCGATAAAGGAACCCTGCTTCGACCAGTTGCGCCGGCTCGTAGAGGTTACGTCCATCAAAGATCACGGGCATGCGCATAAGACCACGAATCCGCTCGAAGTTCGGCTGACGGAACTGCTTCCACTCAGTGACAAGCACCAGCGCGTCGGCCCCCTCGGTCGCGCTGTAAGGGGAGTCCGCCAGGCGCAACTGGCCCGACTCCACCGCTTTCGGATAGCGAGCGGCAACCCCGGCACTGGCCGCAGGATCGTGCGCTTGCACCCGAGCACCGGCTTGCAGAAGCGCATCCAGCAGCACCAGGCTGGGCGCTTCCCGCAGGTCATCGGTGCCCGGCTTGAAGGCCAGCCCCCAAAGCGCCACTACCCTGCCCTGCAGGACGCCGTTGAAATGTTCGCGCAGTGCCTGGAACAGCAGGGTCTTCTGTAGCGCGTTCCGTGCTTCCACTGCCCGCAGGATGCCGGGCTCAATTCCCTCCTGCTCCGCGGTCCTGATCAGGGCGCGCACATCCTTCGGGAAACAGGAGCCGCCGTAACCACAGCCGGCATAGATGAAATGGGTGCCGATGCGCCTGTCACTGCCAACCCCACGACGAACTTCCTCAATGTCCACACCCATTCGCGCGCAGATGCCGGCCATTTCATTCATGAACGAGATCTTGGTCGCAAGGAACGCATTGGCGGCGTACTTGGTGAACTCCGCGGCGCGAACGCTCATGGTAAGCGCCCGCTCATGGTTGCGCAGGAACGGCGCATAGAGGCGGCGCAGTTGCTCGGTGGCATCTGCGTCGTCGCAGCCGATGATGACCCGGTCCGGGCGCATGAAGTCGTCGATGGCCGAACCTTCCTTTAGAAACTCAGGGTTGCTCGCCACCTGGATCTTGAAGCACAGGCCACGGGCAGCGAGGCCAGCCTGGATGCGCTGGGCGACCCGCTCCGCCGTACCGACAGGCACGGTGGACTTGTCCACCACCAGGCAGGGCCGCTTGAGGCTGGCACCCAGCTCATCGGCCACGCCGAGCACATGGGAAAGGTCGGCGGAGCCATCTTCGCCACTGGGAGTACCGACAGCGATGAAGACGATATCGACCTGGTCGATACCCTCTTCTATCTGTGCCGTGAAACTCAGCTGCCCGCCGGCGAGGTGGGCCTGGAGCATGGGTTCCAGACCAGGCTCGTAGAGGGGGACCTGACCCCGGCGAAGACGGGCCAGACGGAACGGATCGCGTTCGACACAGCTCACCTGGTTACCCATCTCGGCAAAACAGGTAGCCGTCACCAAGCCCACATAACCCGCACCAATCACGCATAGTCGCATGGACAGCCCCTCCACCATTGATAGGCGGATTCCATCCAAGCCGCATGGCAAGACCATGACGACGACGTGACAGTACGGAGAAACAACAACGGCCCGTGAGGGCCGTCTGGTCAGGATTCCTGCGGGATTTCCGTCAGTTCAAGCTCCACCAGCGCCTCGGTGCTCTCGTGAAGGATGGGCAGATCGCTGTAGGTGGCAAGCGCCTCCCAATGCTGGTCAAGCCCGGCGCCTATGGCGGCCAGGTGGTCGATCATGCGCCGTCCTGCACTCTTCACCGCAGGGTCCTCACTGCGCATCATCTCGAACGACATTTCACTCATTGCCGCCGTGAGATGGGTGCGGCTACGGGTGGTGAGGCTGAGCAAGCGCACCAGGTGCTGCTCTTTCGATTCCATTCGATTTCCCTCTTTCACCTGATCCATTCAGGCTCCCTTAAGCCAGCCCAAAAAACAAACAACGAATACACCCCTCTGACACGCCGTAACTAACATCAGCGTTAGTCCGCTCGCAAGCGCCAAAAGTTCTGCACAAGCACAAAGGAATTATTTGCGGCCCTGCGTCGGGGTTTGCATACAGGAAGGACCGTCGGGCAGATATCACCAGATACGAACAGGCCCGCACATGGCGGGCCTGGAATTCGTAGTAGGTGGCCGGCGCTGGTTTCCGGCTTGCGAGGTTTATCAGGCATCCCACAGAAGCATGCAAGCGCTTCTGCTTCACACGGCGTAAGGGCTGGATCTCATCGGGGAGATCTTTCTAACCGTGTACCCTTCGGAACGCGCCCCACGTTTCCTCACTATCCGCTTGCGCATCAGTCTGCGTATCCACCTACTGATATAGAGGCTAGCAAAGCCCTTTACTTCCGACAGGACGTTTTTAGATCGTTTTCTTCCGGCCTGGAAATGTGCTGGAACTGAACATGCTCTCGCATCCCAGCGGAGAACTGGGTGACGAAAGAAAAGGCTCAAAGTGTGGCCAGCAAGACCTTGATTTGAATGGTGCCCGGAGCGGGACTCGAACCCGCAAGCCCAAAGGGCGAAGCATTTTAAGTGCTCTGCGTATACCGATTTCGCCATCCGGGCAGGTGGGGCATTGGTGCAGGGCGCTGATTTAAGCCCAAATAAAATTTCTAATCAATCACTTAGACCGCAAACAGCACGCCATTTGCTTAACCATCCTGGATGCCCCATGCCTTGGCGCCCGCAACAACACCACTTTCCTGGGCACATGAAAAAAGCCCCGTAGATTTCTGATCTACGGGGCTTTTTAGATGGAGGCCGAAGTCGGAATCGAACCGGCGTACACGGATTTGCAATCCGCTGCATGACCACTCTGCCATCCGGCCTAAACGATAACGCCGCTTGCGGCGGCGTCATCGCGTGAAACTGGAGCGGGAAACGAGACTCGAACTCGCGACCCCGACCTTGGCAAGGTCGTGCTCTACCAACTGAGCTATTCCCGCTTTGTCGTGTTGACGGGCGCCATTCTATAGATTCATGAACAGCCGTCAACCCCTTGATTCAAAAAACTTTTATTTTTCCTTCGGGTCCGTGCTGAGGTGCGGCAGGGCCGCCAGCAGGTAGTGCAGCATCGACCAGAGCGTCAGGGCTGCGGCCAGGATAAGCAGGAAATAACCGATCGCCACCCAGAAGGTGAACAGCGGCGGGTTAGCCAGCAGGATGACCAGTGCCAGCATTTGCGCGGCGGTCTTCCATTTGCCCAGGTTGGATACAGCCACATGGGCACGAGCGCCAAGCTCTGCCATCCACTCGCGCAAGGCCGATACCACGATCTCGCGACCAATGATGATCGCCGCCGGCAAGGACAGCCAAAGGTTGTGGTGCTCCTCCACGAGTAGAACCAACGCCACCGCTACCATCAGCTTGTCAGCGACGGGGTCGAGGAAAGCGCCGAAGGGCGTGCTCTGCTGCCAACGCCGGGCCAGGTAGCCATCGAACCAGTCAGTGATCGCCGCAATGGCGAAAACTGCGCTGGCTGCCAGGTAGCTCCAGGAGAACGGCAGATAGAAGAGCAGTATGAAAACGGGAATGAGCAGTACGCGAAGAACGGTGAGCAGGTTAGGAATATTCATCGTTACGGCTGGTTCTGAAGGAAGGCCGCATTCTACTCGCTGTGCAGGGCTGCATAAATCGACTCAGCAAGCTTTTTGCTAATACCGGGTGCCTTGGCGATTTCCTCGATGCTGGCCCGACTGAGTTCCTGTAGTCCACCAAAATGCTTGAGCAGCTCCCGGCGGCGCTTCGGTCCTACTCCGGCCACCTCCTCCAGGCTGGACGTGCGACGCGCCTTGCCACGTCGTGCACGGTGCCCAGTGATGGCGAAGCGATGCGCCTCGTCGCGGATCTGCTGGATCAGGTGCAGTGCAGGCGAATCCGCCGGCAAGGTGAACTCGTGGGCGGCATCGTTGAGGTAGAGGGTTTCGAAGCCTGGCTTGCGAGTGACGCCCTTGGCGACGCCAAGCAGAATCAACTCGGGCACTGCCAGCTCCCTGAGCACTTCCTGAGCCATGGCGAGTTGGCCTTTGCCACCGTCCACCAGCAAAATGTCAGGTAACTTGCCCTCCCCCTCCTTCAACTTACTGAAACGACGCGACAGCGCCTGGTGCATGGCTGCGTAGTCGTCTCCCGCGGTAACACCTTCAATGTTGTAGCGACGATAGTCCGACTTCAGCGCTCCCTCGGGCCCAAACACCACGCATGACGCCACGGTGGCTTCACCGCTGGAATGACTGATGTCGTAGCACTCCAGGCGCTGTGGCGCCTCATCCAGGCCAAGGGCCTCGGCAAGCGCTTCGAAACGCGCCGCAGTGTGTTGCCGGTTGGCCAGCCGCGCGGCCAAGGCCTGCTCGGCGTTAGTAACGGCCAGTTGTTGCCAGCGCGCGCGAGTACCACGCACTCGATGGCTGATATCCAGCTCACGGCCGCGCAACTCGGCCAGCGCGGCGATCAGCGTCGGGAAGTCCTCGTGAGTGGTGTTGACGATCAGTTCGCTGGGTAGGTCCCTGTCGTGATTGCTCAGGTAGTACTGGGCAATGAACGCCACCAACACGTCGGCGGCTTCTTCTTCAATACCAACCTGCGGGAAAAAGTGCTTGCTGCCCAGGACACGGCCACCGCGCACGCTGATCAAGTGCACGCACGCTCCACCCGGTGTGGCGATGGCAGCCACCACATCGATGTCGCCGGTGCCACCTTCCATGCTTTGCTGGTCCTGCACCCGACGCAGGATGGCGATCTGGTCACGCAGCTCGGCAGCCCGCTCGAAATCCAGCCGTTGTGCCGCTGCTTCCATCCCGACGGAAAGCTCATGGCTCAATGCGTTACTACGCCCCTCGAGGAACATCACCGAGTGACGCACGTCCTCGGCGTACTCGGCCGGGTCTACCAGCCCCACACAAGGCGCCTTGCAGCGCTTGATCTGGTACTGGAGGCAGGGTCGGGTGCGATTCTTGTAGTAGCTGTCCTCACACTGGCGGACCAGGAAGGCCTTTTGCAGCAGGTTGAGGCTTTCGCGGATGGCACCCGCGCTGGGGTATGGTCCGAAGTAACGCCCTTTCTGCTTCTTCGCCCCACGGTGAATGCTCAGCCGCGGGAAATCGCCATCGCTGAGATGTACATAGGGATAGGACTTATCGTCCCGCAGCAGGATGTTGTAGGGCGGCCGCCATTCCTTGATCAGCGTCTGCTCCAGCAGCAGCGCCTCGGTCTCATTGGCAGTGATGGTGGTCTCGACCTGGACGATACGCGCTACCAGGGCGGAGGTCTTGGGCGCCAGGCCAGTCTTTCGGAAGTAACTGGCAAGGCGCTTCTTCAGGTTCTTCGCCTTGCCTACATAAAGCAGCTTGCCGCCCGCATCGAGCATCCGGTAAACACCCGGACGACCACTGCAGGCGGCAAGGAACGCACTCGCGTCGAAGGATTCGGTCATCTTAGCTGACGGCGTCGACCATGCCGTGTCGAACAGCCAGCAGCGCCAGCTCCACGTCGCTGGATATGGAAAGCTTGTCGAAGATCCGGTAGCGGTAGGTGTTCACTGTCTTCGGCGACAGACAGAGCTTGTCGGAAATACTCTGCACCTTCTGGCAGTTGGCGATCATCAGGGCGATCTGGATTTCGCGCTCCGACAGCAGATCAAACGGCGAACCGCTGGCCTGGGGCTGGAAGGACTTGAGCGCCAGTTGCTGGGCAATCTGCGGACTGATGAAACGGTGGCCGGCGAAGACCTGGCGAATCGCCTGGATCATTTCCTCCAGAGCAGCACCCTTGGTCAGGTAACCAGCCGCGCCAGCCTGCAACAACCGGGTCGGAAATGGATCTTCCTCGCAAGCAGTCACTGCCACCACCTTGAGGTCCGTGTGGCTACGCAGCAGCTTGCGCGTCGCCTCGAGCCCGCCGATGCCAGGCATTTTGACATCCATCAGGACTACATCGGGCTTGAGTTCCCGTGCTTTTTTCAGGGCTTCCTCGCCGCTGTCGGCCTGCCCTACCACCTGCAGGCCGTCGACATCGGCCAGCATGCGGGTAATCCCCGTTCTAACAAGATCGTGGTCATCGACCACCAGCACCCTAATCAAGCGACACCTCTCAGTGCATCGCGCGCTGCCTCGGCAGCAAGCTTGTTCAAATGAGGCTCACATTAGCAAATGACCGGAGAATGACCTAGCGCCAGATGCAATTACCGTCAAACGATCAGCGCCAATTTCTCAACCTGTGAAAGCCGTGCCTATGACTTCGCAGAAGCCACGCGCCAGAAAAAGCCCAGTAATCACAAAGCACTATCGAGCTTTTCAATGAAGAGGATGAAGACATGGAGGAAACAAATGCGAGGGCGCCCCTGTTACGCCAGGGACACCCTCTAGCTTTTCAGGAAGCCGCGCTCCATTCGCGGTCAACATGGTTCAGCGTGGCGAGAATATGCTCCGGACCGGTCAGTGCCGGCGCCATGGTCCAGCGCTCGTAACT
The DNA here is from genome assembly GCF_038440135.1 of Pseudomonas sp. OTU5201. Taxonomy (NCBI): domain Bacteria; kingdom Pseudomonadati; phylum Pseudomonadota; class Gammaproteobacteria; order Pseudomonadales; family Pseudomonadaceae; genus Pseudomonas; species Pseudomonas sp. OTU5201. The sequence goes on from NZ_JASATC010000051.1 coordinate 31,206, forward strand.
GTCGTTCCCCATGCGCACGAGACCGGTATGACTGTTCAGATTGCGATCGACCTCAGGATCGACGTCATAGAAGCCCAGACTGAAACGAATGGCCTCGATGTCTTCCGGGGCTCCGGTAAGGAACTCCCAGCCCCGGCCGATGTGATACTTCTCGACATAAGCCTTTAGCTCATCGGGTGTATCCAGCAACGGCTGCAAGGTAATGGAGTGCATGAACACACTCCGCCCTACCCGGTCGCCCAGCAGTTGCTGGAACTGGCGCAAGTTTGCCGTCATGGTCGGGCATTTGCCGGTGCACTGCGTGTACATCATGTTGAAGGTAACCACCTTGCCGCGAATGAGATCGTCGTAGAACCTCACCTTGCGACCTTCGTGGGTGTAAAGCGTGACATTGGGAAACGGAATCGCCCCGGCACTGCGTGCTGAAGCGGTATCGACCAGGCCGCCACTGCCTCGAGTGGCGGCCCAACCAGCCAGCAAGGCTGCCGCGCCACCAAAGCCAGCCAGCATCTTTCTTCGCGTGTTCATGATGATTCCTCCCACCTCGAAGTTGCCCTGCAATCGGCTTCAGACGATGTCCCAGCGCAGCATCATGGCGTGATCTTCGTGGATCAGGTTGTGGCAATGCATGGGGAACTTGCCGGTGTAGTCGCGGAAGCGCAGGAACACGCGCAACGTGGTGAAAGGCTCGACCACATAGACATCCTTGCGCCCCCGCTCATGAGGCGGGATGGGCACGCTGACGCCCTTGACGATCTTCTGCAATATTCGCCCTTCCTCGAAGTGGATATGAATGGGATGGCTCCAGCCGTCGTCGACGTTGGACAGCTCCCAGATCTCATAACCGCCCTTGGGTATCTGCGCCCGCGGAACATTCACATCGACGAATTTGCCGTTGATCGCCCACATGCCCTTGTCGCGCTCGAAGATCCAGCGCCGCACCGGTGCCGAACTGATCTCCGCTTGGGTGATCAGAGGCAGAGGTCGCAAGGTTGCGGGAACCCGACTCAGATCCTGAGTCGGCGGATAGCGGTCGACGATGATCTTCAATATCCGATCGCCAGGCTCCTTGATGTCCTTCGGTAGCCGGGTTTCTATCTGACGCATGCGGTTAACCAAATACAACTGAGTCCCGATCACATACTTCGAGAAGTCGACCACTATGTCCGCGCGCTCGGCCACGCCCAAGGTCACATTGGTCTGGTTGAGCAGCGGAGCCGGGAACAAGTTGCCGTCATTGGAGATGTGGGTGAACTTCTGCAACACGTTCGTCGGCGATACCAGGGCGAAGTTGTAGAAGCGGCTGGGACCGGTGTTCAGCAGACGGAAACGGTACTTGCGTGCCGCGACCCGCAACACCGGCTCGATGCGACCATTCACTGCCACCTTGTCACCCAGCACGCCTTCCGGGTTGACCTGGTCATAGAACAGCCTTCCGTTCGCGTCGAAACGCCGATCATTGAAATTGAGCGGATAGTCGTACGGGTGACTCGGCAGGCGCAAAGCACTGGGGTTCGGATCAGCCTCATTGCCCGAGTCCAACTCGTCGAAGAGGTAGTAGAACCCCGCCAGCCCGAGGTAGAGGTTAGGTGCGGTGAAGTCCAGCGTGTGGTCGTGATAGAAAAGCGTGCCCAAAGCCTCGGCCGGATCGCCCAACAAATCCTGACGAGCCTCGAAGCCGGCCTTGACATTGGAATAGAGGTGATCCTTGAAGCGGCCATTGGCCGACAATGTCGGGCCATGCTTGTTGGAGCTGTAGTAGTCGCCGGGGAAACCATCGCTTTCCGACCCGCAATGCAGATTGTGCAAGTGGGGGGAAATCTCTGGGGTCCCGAATCCCACATGGTTCTGCGGCAGCTTGTTGTGGATGCGGCAGATCAAAGGACGCCCGTAGCGCGCAAAAAAAGTCGCACTGGGCATGCTCCAATCCGGATTGCTGTTGGCCTGATAGCCCCAGATTCGCTGCGGCGGGTAGGACGGGCTATAGACCCAGTCGTTTCGCTCCGTCGCACTGATCTCGTAGAGCAATGCACCTGGCGCGAACTGCGCCCAGCGCTGATGGGGATTACGCCCCGCCTCACCGGCAGCGATATTGGCGACTTCAGTCGGCGCAGGGCTCAGAGACGATACCGTCCCCAGTGGATTCACTTGCCTGGGCAACTCATGGGCCCAGGGCACAGTGGGTGGACTCGGCGGAAATACAGGGACCGCAGTTGCCGACTGGGCTCTAGTACCTGTTATCAGCAGCGGCGCCGCCATAGTCGCTGCCGTCAGTTTCAGAAATTTCCGTCTCTCCTCGCCGTCAGCCAGATCCTCGGGCCGACCTGTAGCGTGCTCGCTGTCAGGGCATTTCATGACTCTCTCCAGTTGCTGACCGTCGACACTGGACGGACGCCTGAAGGCATCTCTCGTGGAAACTGCACCAGTGAAGACATGGGCTATTTGAGCTGCTGCTCGTCTTGTTTAGCGCCGCAGAATGTCAATAACCTGACTAAAGTGCAGATGTTACAAAATGTAAACACCGCACAGTCAACGTAATGACACGTCCGTCCGCCAAGCTCGAAAAGTGCAGCAAAAGACCCGAAATATTCGCTCGGCTACCACCGGAGACTCCGATGGGGCTTGACCGAAAGGAAGTTGGAGCCGTGTAGCCAACAGCCTCCCGATAGGCTCTGGACAACGACACGCGCACACCAGCACACACTGGAAGCGCAAGTGCGGCTACTGAACGGCAGATGGACTGTCAGAGTCGCTGAAATGATCCGCAGCGACTGGGCGGTTGCGAGATCAGCCAACTCTGGCTATCAAAAATGTTCCACTTCTTTCCCTACAAGGAGTTCCACCATGAGTGCACGCTTCTCGGTGAAAAGAATCCCGCGAGCAGACGTCAGAGGCATCAGAAATAGAGAAGTTCTCGGAGGAACGGCGATGGATGCCTACTGGTACCGCATCATCGACAGAGCGACTGGCGACTACGTCGGCGCCAAGCATCAGGACGAGGCCCTGGCCAACAACGAGTGCGAAAAGCTGAACACCAGGGCGTGAGCCTCACAAACGTAATTTTCCAGCCCCGGAAACGAAAAAGCCCCGTGAATCGAAAATCAGGAAATCTGTTCCCAGTGCAGTGGTCAAACCATCCCGGACAGTGGGTTAAGTTTTTCTTCGGCCACCGCAGGCGGTAACCCGTCGTTGAATTGATGCGGCCTGATCCAGCTGTAGCGGTGCATCAGGTAATGACTGATGTCCCGCTGCGCCTCTAGGGCTGTCAGGTAGCCAGTCGACGGGATCCACTCCGACTTCAGGCTGCGGAACAGGCGCTCCATCGGCGAGTTGTCCCAACAATTCCCCCGTCGACTCATGCTCTGCTGCATCCGGTAGCGCCAGAGTCGTTGCCGAAACAAGCGACTGGCGTACTGGGCCGCCTTGATCCGAATGGAACGACACCTGCTGGGGCCGGCCGCGCTGTTCGTAGGCCATGTCCAGGGCTTTGATCACCAGCTCGGCATCCGGCTTGGCCGAGAACGCCCAGCCGACCGCTCGCCGGGTATGCAGATCCAGCACCGCGGCCAGGTAGTGCCAACGGCCTTGCGCCCAGACGTAGGTGATGTCGCCACACAAGACCTGATTGGGGCGCTGGACAGCGAACTCGCGGTTCAGCCGGTTCGGGATATCCGGGCGCTCTACCGTGGCCTGCTTTTAGGCGTGCGAGCCCGGCTGCTTGCTGACCAGACCCAACTCACGCATCAACCGACGCACGCGGTAACGGCCGATGGTCACGCCGTCTTCGCGCAGCATGCCGAGAATGCTGCGGCTGCCGGCCCGCACCGACTTGGCCAGTACATCCGGCGAGATCGGAAAAGGGGGGCAGATTTATTTTCTTTACTCCAACTCTGCCTAAGCCCAGACACCTCTAGAGCAGGAAATATAAACCCGCCCCCTTTCCGATCCGCCTCACTAGGAACTGGCAGTTGACTCGCTTCGATGCTCAAGGCCCGCATTCAGCATCGATCGCCACCCATCGATGGTCACCTTGCTGCGGTATTCGTCACTCATTTCAGACGTGAACACTTCAAGCATGAAGGAGTTTTCAACCCAGAACTCGATGACACCAAATACATCTCCACGCCTGAGGGACTTACAGTGCCACCGCTCTCTATCGGCAATGGAAAACACTTCTTCTTCGGTTAGCGCTGTTTCAATGGCTACGTGGCATGCACTGAAGCTTGTTTGGGGTTTGCAGTTCACTCCCTCCACGTCACGCGCACCCACTGCAGGTCGGAGAATCATGTCGTGAGGATAAACCTCAATCGCGGAGCCTCTATGGTCTCCCGCCATCGCTGTATAGGCGCCAGGAAATGGCGGAAATAGAAATGCCTCACCGCCCCAGAGCTCCGCGATTACCTTTGCTACCTTTTCCGGGTTTTTCGCCGGTATGGATACATGAATGATCACTTTGTCTTTCTCTTTGTATTAGTGGCTACTTTTGTTTAATTGGATTTGCACGCAGGTCGTTTCTTTTGCCTGGCTGCTCCAGACTGACATCGAGTCGCCAGGCAATTAGCCTCTGTAGAGGCTCGCGTCAGTCAGCCCATCAAAGGGCAATTACCGTACCACTTAAAAAATCCTTACAAATCAACCAAATAAGATATGTAGAGTCATAAGGACAGCATTAACAAAGAGTCAATTTGACACCAATGCAGTCATTTAGACTTCGCCGAGCTAACGATGCAGCTAACTGTCACCCGCTTGGTGATAGTTGACGTTTCTACCTGACCTTGTAACCGCCGCCCCTACAACCCCACCCCCATGCACCCCGCGCGACCCTCCCCCACCATCGGCGCATGCACAGCCTCGCCGAACTCACCCGCCGCCTCGATAACCTGATCCGCCTCGGCACCATTGCCGAGGTGGACCACGCCACTGCCCGTTGCCGGGTGAAGAGCGGCCGCCTGCTCACCACCTGGTTGCCCTGGGTCGCCCTGCGCGCCGGCGCCACGCTGGACTGGAACCCGCCCACCCCGGGCGAGCAGTGCGTGCTGTTCAGCCCCAGCGGCGAAACCACCCAGGCTCTGGTGCTGGTCGGCCTGTACAGCGAAGCCAACGCCGCCCCGGAGCAGTCGCCCAACCTGCACCGCCGCCAGTACCCGGACGGCGCCATCATCGACTACGACCACGCCAGCCACGCGCTCACCGCTACCCTGCCGGGCGGCGCCACTGTCGTGCTGGAAGCCTCCGGCGGCGTGACCATCGAGGGCGATGTGACGGTGAACGGCCTGCTCAAGGTATCCGGCGATGCGAAGATCGACGGCACTGCCACGGCGGCCGTAGACGTGATCGGCGCTAGCAAGAGCCTGGTCAAGCACGTCCACCTGGGCAACCTGGGTGCGCCCACGAGCCCGCCGCTATGAACCGGCACACCGGCCATGCCCTGGACGAGCTGGGCCACCTGTGCCAGTCCATCGAAGACATCCTCACCACGCCGGTTGGCTCACGCGTGATGCGGCGTGAATACGGCAGCCAGCTGTTCGAGCTGATCGATCAGCCACTGAACGACCACACCCGTCTGCGCGCCTACCCCTACGACACCGACCAGGAGAACACGACGTTCAAGCACTACAAGGCTATCGGCGCCGAACACGTCCCGCTGATGAACGAGTCCCGGACCATCGATGCAAAGCGTTTCGACGCCCTGATCGAGAAGCTGCTTTCCCGCGACACGGGCATCGCCGTCATCGACAACGGCGCCAATACCTTCTCCCCGCTGTTGGCCTACCTGGTGGAAAACGATGTGATCAGCTTCCTGCAGGAGTGCGGCAAGAAGGTCTTCATCCACACCGTCGTTGGCGGCGGCGATACCTTGGTCGACACCGCAGCAGGCTTCAAATCAATTGCCGAGGGTGTTCCGGAGGCCCCGCTTGTGCTCTGGATGAACGAGCATTTTGGCGAGCTGCAGTCGCCGGACGGCAAGTACTTCACCGAAATGACTGTGTACCAGGAAAACCAGAACCGCCTTTCCGGAACCGTGCTGTTGCCGGCGCGTAACCACCAGACCTACGGCGACGATATCAAGCGGATGAACCAGCTGCGCCTGACCTTCGATGAAGTCATGAAATCCAAGGCCTTCAGCATCATGGAAAAGCAGCGGCTCAAGCAGGTTGCCCGAGACGTTTATCTCCAGCTTGACGACATCCGGTTTTACCTACCAGCAAGCTCGAACCGAACTGCTAGTGGCGCTGATGCAGACCTACCCAGGTTGGCTAGCTGACGAGTATCACGCCGAAGCCGACCGGATCCTGCGCGCCAGGATGCATGCCTGAAACAGGGCAGGCCTTGCCACGTCCGGAATTTGGCAAACCGGCCATTTCCGCGCTGATTTCGCCTCTCGGCACTCCCCTTTTCGACCTCGCCCTTCCACGCCCCGCACTCCCGCACGCGGATCCTGCGTGCGGGAGTTTCTAGTGAGTAGTTAAGTGTCGGGGAGACCGCCAGTAGGTGTCGGGCATTAACCAGCTGGTTTAAAAGAATCAGCAAAGCGGTGGTGCTGCGCACCACGAGATATGCCCCTTCGAGAAGCTTTTTACCTTGAGCGCGCCGGGGACTTCCGTGCAGCAGCCCGTCTAAGCGGCCCGACCTTCGGCCGCCCTCTCCGGCGCTCCGCGCCTACGCCCCCTGCGGGGCGCTAAGACCACGGATAAATCGCCCCCGGCCGACAAGTCGGCCGGGGGCGCAACCGGGCGCGGGTGCGCGGGGGGGTGGGAACAGTGC
>NZ_JASATC010000052.1:0-35468 GCF_038440135.1 Pseudomonas sp. OTU5201
GCGCCGGGGGTTGGTGCGCTGCGGCTTCAACGGGCAGTCGCTGCAGTCGCTGCGTACGGCGTAGATGCGCTGGCTGCCCTTGACCTGCTTGAGCGGTAGCCACTGGCCCGCCGGACACGGGTACTGGTCGGTTTCCGCGTCGTAGCTAAAGGCACTGCGGTCGAACAGCAGAGTGTCACCCGCCCCAGCAGCCACATCACCTCGACATTGCGCCGGCACTCGGTCTCCAGGCGACGGGAAGAGCGGATGCGCTGGAAGTAGCCGTACAGGTAGAGCTTGAGCAGGTCCGCCGGGTCGTAGGGCGGACACCCGGTTCGACCCGGCTGTGCCTTGCTGAAACCCAGCACCTGCAAATCCAACCGCGCCACGTAGACCTCGATCACCCGCACCAGGTGGTCTTCGGGAACCCGCTCGTCCAGCGACGGCGGAAACAGGCTGTCCTGACCGCGCGCCTCTCCCTGGATGTAGCCCATAAACGACAATGCCCGTATCGAACGATACGGGCATTGTCTTCAGACTCGACTCAGACGGCTAGGTTTTCACACAGTCTGATGTGCGGGGCTCTTTGTTGGTGCATCACTCAGGCCATCTCTGCCGTAGTCTCAAACTCGAAGCTGAGCTCCTCATCCTTGACGTCGACGTGCACCACGCCGCCGTGCTCGGCCAACTCGCCAAACAGGATCTCCTCCGCAAGTGGTCGCTTGATCTTGTCCTGGATCAGGCGCGCCATGGGACGGGCCCCCATCTGCGCGTCGTAGCCGCGCTCAGCCAGCCAGCCCCGCGCCTCGTCGCTGACCACCAATTGCACGCGCTTGTCCTCCAACTGCGCCTGCAACTCGGTGAGGAACTTGTCCACGACACTCTTGATTACTTCATGGCTCAGGCGGCCGAACTGGATGATCGTATCCAGGCGGTTACGGAATTCCGGCGTGAAGCTCTTGCGAATGACCTCCATGGCATCCGAAGAGTGATCCTGCAGAGTGAAGCCGATGGAAGCCCGCGCAGCGGTTTCGGCACCAGCATTGGTGGTCATGACCAAGATCACGTTGCGGAAGTCCGCCTTGCGGCCGTTGTTGTCAGTCAGCGTGCCGTGATCCATCACCTGCAGCAGCAGGTTGAAGACTTCCGGGTGAGCCTTCTCGATTTCATCCAGCAGCAGCACACAGTGCGGCATTTTGGTGATGGCCTCGGTCAACAGACCACCCTGATCGAAACCGACATAGCCTGGAGGCGCACCGATCAGACGCGAAACGGTGTGCCGCTCCATGTATTCGGACATGTCGAATCGAAGCAGCTCGATCCCCATCGCCTTCGCCAATTGGCGGGCCACTTCGGTCTTGCCGACCCCCGTAGGCCCAGCAAAGAGGAACGAACCTACCGGCTTGTCCGGGGACTTGAGCCCTGCGCGCGACAGCTTGATAGCGGTCGACAAGGAGTCAATGGCCGCATCCTGACCGAAGACCGTCAGCTTCAGGTCACGCTCCAAGTTACGCAGCAGCTCCTTGTCGGAGCTAGTGACATGCTTTGGAGGAATTCGCGCGATCTTCGCGACTATGTCTTCGACTTGAGCCACCTCGATGCGCTTGGCGCGCTTCTCTTCCGGCTGCAGGCGCTGATAGGCGCCCGCCTCGTCGATCACATCAATGGCCTTGTCAGGCATGTGTCGGTCATTGATATAGCGAGCTGCCAGCTCGGCTGCTGCACGCAACGCCTCATCGCTGTACTCGATATGGTGATGCTGCTCGAAGCGCGCCCTGAGCCCCCTGAGGATGCCCACGGTGTCTTCAACCGATGGTTCTGTAACGTCGACCTTCTGGAAGCGCCGCGCCAGAGCCCGATCTTTCTCGAAGATGCCTCGAAATTCCTGGAAGGTGGTCGAACCGATGCAACGGATCTCACCCGAAGACAACAGCGGCTTGAGCAGGTTGGACGCATCCATCACCCCACCCGACGCCGCACCGGCACCAATGATGGTGTGAATCTCATCAATGAACAGAATGGCGTGCGGGCGTTTGCGCAGTTCATTGAGCAGCGCCTTGAAGCGCTTCTCGAAATCGCCGCGATACTTGGTTCCCGCCAGCAAGGCGCCGAGATCCAGCGAGTAGACCACGCTTTCAGCGAGCAGGTCGGGCACCTGGTTGTCGACAATGCGCTTGGCCAGACCCTCAGCGATGGCGGTCTTGCCAACACCTGCCTCACCTACCAAAAGCGGGTTGTTCTTGCGACGACGCGCCAGGATCTGCGCGACGCGCTCAACTTCACTCTCACGCCCGACCAACGGGTCGATGCGCCCCATGCGCGCCAATTCGTTCAGATTGCTGGCATATGCATCCAGCGGATGACCGGACGCGGCAGCCTCACCACCTTCCTCATCCTGCATTTCCTGATCGTGGTCGTGCTGCTCGCCGTGACCCGGGACCTTGGAAATCCCATGGGCGATGTAGTTGACGACATCGATACGCGCGACGCTCTGCTGCTTCAGCAAGAACACAGCCTGACTTTCCTGCTCGCTGAAGATCGCCACCAGCACATTGGCGCCGGTCACTTCGCGCTTGCCGGAACTCTGCACATGGAACACCGCACGCTGCAGCACTCGCTGGAAGCCGAGCGTGGGCTGGGTTTCACGATCTTCGTCGTGCTGAGGGATCAGCGGGGTGGTGGAATCGATGAACTCCTGCAGGTCGTGCCGCAGCTTGTCCATATTTGCGCCACACGCGCGCAGCACTGTGGCGGCGGCTTCGTTGTCCAACAGGGCGAGCAGCAAGTGCTCTACCGTCATGAATTCGTGGCGCTTGGCACGGGCCTCCTTGAAGGCAAGATTGAGGGTGACTTCGAGCTCGCGGTTCAACATGGCTTCACCTCATACCCAAGCGGCGGCGTTAACCGTCCTTCTCGATCTCACAGAGCAGCGGATGCTGGCTCTCTCTCGCATATTGATTGACCTGCATGGCCTTGGTTTCGGCTATGTCGCGAGTGAACACGCCACAAATTGCCCGGCCCTCTGTATGCACGGTCAGCATGATCTTGGTGGCCAGTTCCCGGTTCATACCGAAGAACAGTTCGAGCACCTCGACCACGAAATCCATAGGGGTGTAGTCATCGTTAAACATCACCACCTTATACATAGGTGGCGCCTGCAGGGCCGGCTTGGCTTCCTGCACCGCCAGGCCCGTGGAGTCGTCCTCGTGATGCTGCGGACTGTCCTGATTGAATGTTAGTCGAATCTGGCTGCTTGCATGCATGCTGGAAATAAAGGTCATTGGATGGATGAAAAACGGCCTCTGGAAAGACTTTGATCCGTTTCTCAGGCGATGCGGGGAACGCCTTGACTAACGGCAAAACGGTGTTACAACCAGTGAATACCCGTCTTCGGGTATCAGGGGTTCCGCGCGCGCGGCCAAGGCGGCCCGCATGGCGTGGAGTCGAAGTGGATGATACTCCAGTGATGGAGTCCTTTGCAGAGGGATATCAGCATGCTTAGCGGTAAGGTCAAGTGGTTCAACAACGCCAAAGGCTATGGATTCATCCTTGCCGACGGCCGAGATGAGGACCTGTTCGCCCACTATTCGGCCATCCAGATGGAGGGCTACAAGACGCTAAAGGCTGGACAGCCGGTAAGCTTCGATATCATCCAGGGCCCGAAAGGGCTGCATGCCGTGAATATTCGCCCCGTCACGGCCACCACCGAAGCGCCTGCCACCATCAGCCACCCCCAGGGCAGCACGGTAGAAGTTTGAGCCCACGCATCAATTGGGCATAAAAAAGGCCGGTCAAATGACCGGCCTTTTTGTTTCCGTCCGAAGACTCACATGTGCGCGATGATAGCGTCGCCGAACTCGGAGCAGGACAGTAGTTTGGCACCTTCCATCAGACGCTCGAAGTCGTAAGTGACGGTCTTCGCAGCGATGGCACCATTGGTGCCCTTGATGATCAGGTCGGCCGCTTCGGTCCAGCCCATGTGGCGCAGCATCATCTCCGCAGAGAGGATGACCGAGCCCGGGTTAACCTTATCCTGGCCGGCGTACTTCGGCGCGGTGCCATGGGTCGCCTCAAACATGGCAACGGTGTCGGACAGGTTGGCGCCGGGGGCGATACCGATACCACCCACTTCGGCTGCAAGGGCGTCGGACAGGTAGTCGCCGTTCAGGTTCAGCGTGGCAATCACATCGTACTCAGCCGGACGCAGCAGGATTTGCTGCAGCATGGCGTCCGCGATCACATCCTTGACTACGACGCTCTTGCCGGTGCGCGGATTCTTGAATTGCATCCACGGACCGCCATCCAGCAACTCGGCACCGAACTCGTCACGAGCAACTTCGTAGCCCCACTCTTTGAAGGCACCCTCGGTGAACTTCATGATGTTGCCCTTGTGGACGATGGTCACAGAACTGCGATCGTTGTCCACGGCGTACTGCAGGGCCTTGCGTACCAGACGCTTGGTACCGTCCAGGGACACTGGCTTGATACCGATACCGCAGTTCTCGGTGAAACGGATTTTCTTGACGCCCATTTCCTCGGTGAGGAACTTGATGACTTTCTCGGCCTCGGGGCTGCCAGCCTTCCACTCGACACCGGCATAAATGTCTTCGGAGTTCTCGCGGAAAATGACCATATCAACGTCACCGGGCTTTTTCACCGGGCTCGGAACGCCTTCGAACCAACGAACCGGGCGCTGGCAAACGTAAAGATCCAGCTCCTGACGCAGGGCCACGTTGAGGGACCGAATGCCACCACCGACGGGAGTGGTCAGCGGGCCCTTGATGGAAACAACGTATTCGCGAACAGCGTCCAGGGTTTCTTTCGGCAGCCAAGTGTCCTGATCGTAGACCTGAGTGGCCTTCTCACCCGCGTAAACCTCCATCCAGGAGATCTTGCGATTGCTGCCGTAAGCTCTGGCTACGGCGGCATCTACCACCTTGATCATGACAGGGCTGATATCGACGCCGATGCCGTCACCCTCGATGAAGGGGATGATCGGGTTGTTCGGTACCTTCAAGGACATATCTGCATTGACGGTGATTTTGTCACCGACTGCCGGCACCTGGATCTTTTGGTATCCCATGCTGAGCTCCGTGTTGTGGTTGAGAACGCTCTTGCAGCTCGTGAGCCTACTCCAGTTGGGCGGTCATCGACCATATCTTCCTTAGTCGAAAACACGCCTCCGAGTCACCCCGCCAAAAGGGGTGATATACTGCGCGCCGTGACTTAACAGTCATCGGGGTCGAGCAGTCTGGGACCAGACTCACTGTCCTCGTAACGGCCAGGCCACCACCATGGCAAGGCCGTACAACGCTTTACTGGCGCTCCATTACCCCCGCGGCAATTCTCGGCTCAGCTCAACGTCGACATTGAGCGAATGCGTCTACCAGTGCGCTTCGAGACTCTGTGCGCGCCCAGAAAAGAAGAGAGTTAAACGTTAATGTCCAACCGTCAGAAGATCACGTACACCTTCACCGACGAAGCCCCTGCGCTCGCCACCTACTCGCTCCTTCCCATCGTCAAAGCGTTCGCCGCCTCGGCAGGGATTGATGTCGAAACCCGCGACATCTCTCTTGCAGGACGCATCCTGGCCTCCTTCACTGACAAGCTTGCCGCAGACAAGCGCATCGAAGACGACCTGGCCTACCTGGCCACGCTGGCCACCTCGCCTGACGCGAACATCGTCAAACTGCCGAATATCAGTGCCTCCGTGCCGCAGCTGAAAGGCGCTATCGCCGAACTGCAGGCGCTGGGCTACAACGTGCCGGACTTCCCGGAAGATCCGCAGACCGAAGAAGAGAAAGACACTCGCGCCCGCTACGCAAAAGTCCTGGGCAGCGCCGTGAACCCGGTCCTTCGCGAAGGCAACTCCGACCGCCGCGCTCCGGCCGCCGTGAAGGCCTACGCTCGCAAGCACCCGCACTCCATGGGCAAGTGGAGCATGGCCTCCCGCTCTCACGCCGACTACATGCGCGGCGGCGACTTCTTCTCCAGCGAACAATCCATCACCATGGCCAAGGCCGGTGACGTGCGCATCGAGTTCGTCGGCAAGGACGGCAAGGTCGAGGTCAAGAAGCAGCTCTCCCTGCAGGACGGCGAAGTCCTGGACAGCATGTTCATGAGCTGCAACAAACTGCGCGCCTTCTTCGAGCAGACCCTGCAGGATTGCAAGGAAACCGGCGTTATGTGGTCCCTGCACGTCAAGGCGACCATGATGAAGGTCTCCCACCCGATCGTCTTCGGCCACGCCGTCAGCGTTTACTACAAGGACGTGTTCGACAAGTACGGCGAGCTGTTCAAGGAACTGGGCGTCAACCCGAACAACGGCATCAGCAGCGTCTACGACAAGATCAAGGTACTGCCCGCCTCCCAGCAGGAAGAGATCCTTCACGACATCCACGAGGTTTACAGCCACCGCCCGGAAATGGCGATGGTCGACTCCGTGAAAGGCATCACCAACCTGCACATCCCGAGCGATGTGATCGTCGACGCCTCCATGCCGGCGATGATCCGCAACTCCGGCCAGATGTGGGGCAAGGACGGCAAGCAGAAAGACACCAAGGCGGTGATGCCGGAGAGCACCTACGCCCGCATCTACCAAGAGATGATCAACTTCTGCAAAACCAACGGCGCCTTCGACCCGACCACCATGGGCACCGTGCCGAACGTCGGCCTGATGGCGCAGAAAGCCGAGGAGTACGGCTCCCACGACAAGACTTTCGAGATGGTCGCCGACGGCACCATGCGCGTCGTGACCGCCGACGGCACCGTCCTGATGCAGCATGAAGTCGAAGCCGGTGACATCTGGCGCGCCTGCCAGACCAAGGACGCCCCGATCCGTGACTGGGTCAAGCTGGCCGTTACCCGCGCCCGCCTGTCCAAAACCCCGGCCATCTTCTGGCTGGACCCGGAACGCGCCCACGATCGCGAACTGCGCAAAAAGGTCGAACTGTATCTGCAGGACCACGACCTGACCGGCCTGGACATCAGCATCAAGGGCTACAACGAAGCCATTCGTACCAGCATGGAGCGCCAACTGCGCGGCCAGGACACCATCTCGGTGACCGGCAACGTCCTGCGCGACTACCTGACCGACCTGTTCCCGATCATGGAACTGGGCACCTCGGCCAAAATGCTGTCCATCGTTCCGCTGATGGCGGGCGGCGGCATGTACGAGACCGGTGCCGGCGGCTCGGCTCCGAAGCACGTACAGCAGCTGGTGGAAGAGAACTACCTGCGCTGGGATTCCCTCGGCGAGTTCCTGGCCCTGGCCGTGTCCCTGGAAGAAGCCGGCATCAAAACCGGCAACGCCAAGGCCAAGCTGCTGGGCAAGACCCTCGACGAAGCCACCGGCAAGTTGCTGGACAACAACAAGTCGCCGTCGCGCAAGGTTGGTGAAATCGACAACCGCGGCAGCCACTTCTACCTGGCCATGTACTGGGCTCAGGCCCTGGCTGCACAAGATGAAGACGCCGAGCTGAAGGCCCACTTCGCTCCGCTGGCCAAGACCCTGACCGAACAGGAAGCGACCATCGTCGCCGAACTGAACGGCGTCCAGGGCAAGGCCGTGGACATCGGCGGCTACTACCGCTCCAACCCGGAACTGACCAGCCAGGTCATGCGCCCCAGCGCTACCCTGAACGCTGCGATCGACGGACTGCTGGCTTAATCTCCAGCGCGGCACCAAGGAAACCCCGGGCTCGCCCGGGGTTTCTTTTTCCGTTACCCGCGCTTTAAATTCGCCCCTTTTCCGGAGCCACGCCGATGACCTGGAAACCCCACATCACCGTCGCAACCATCGTCGAGGACCAGGGCCGCTTCCTGCTGGTTGAGGAAGAAGCCGATGGCCGCGCCGTGTTCAACCAGCCCGCCGGCCACCTTGAGGCCAACGAGAGCCTGCTCCAGGCCGCCCTGCGCGAAACCCTGGAGGAAACCGGCTGGGAGGTCGAACTCACCGCCGTCACCGGAATCTACCTCTACACCGCCCCCAGCAACGGCGTGACCTACCAGCGCGTCTGTTTCGCCGCCCGGCCGCTGCGCCACCACCCGGACCAGCCGCTGGACGAGGGCATCATCGGCCCGCGCTGGCTGACCCGAGACGAGTTGCTGGCCGAGAAGGACCGCTGGCGCAGCCACCTGGTCCTGCGCTGCATAGACGACTACCTGGACGGCGAGCGTTTCCCCCTCAGCCTGATCCGCGTCGCCTGACCAGCCCCAGCCCTGATAGAATTCCGCTTTTGCTTACCAGCCAGTGCAGAGTCCCATGCGTGATCCAGCCAATACCCGCGTCATAGTCGGCATGTCCGGCGGCGTCGATTCCTCGGTTTCCGCCCTCCTGCTCCTCGAGCAGGGCTACCAGGTGGAAGGCCTGTTCATGAAGAACTGGGACGAGGACGACGGCACCGAGTACTGCACCGCCAAGGTGGACCTGGCCGACGCCCAGGCCGTCTGCGACCGCATCGGCATCAAGCTGCACACCGCCAATTTCGCGGCGGAGTACTGGGACCACGTGTTCGAGCACTTCCTCGCCGAATACAAGGCAGGCCGCACGCCGAACCCGGACATCCTCTGCAACCGCGAAATCAAGTTCAAAGCCTTCCTCGACTACGCCCTGTCCCTGGGCGCGGACCTGATCGCCACCGGCCATTACGTACGCCGCCGCGACGTCGACGGCCGCACCGAGCTGCTCAAGGGCCTGGACCCGAACAAGGACCAGAGCTACTTCCTGCATGCGGTGGGCGGCGAGCAGATCGCCCGCACCCTGTTCCCGGTCGGCGAACTGGAAAAGCCCGCAGTGCGCGCCATTGCCGAGAAATACGGCCTGGCCACGGCGAAGAAGAAAGACTCCACCGGCATCTGCTTCATCGGCGAGCGCCGCTTCACCGATTTCCTCAAGCAGTATCTGCCCGCCCAGCCCGGCGAGATCCAGACCACCGAAGGCGACGTCATCGGCCGCCACCATGGCCTGATGTACCACACCATCGGCCAGCGCCAGGGCCTCGGTATCGGCGGCATGAAGGACGCCAGCGACGATCCCTGGTACGTCCTGGCCAAGGACCTTTCGCGCAACGTACTGATCGTCGGCCAGGGCAACGAAAACCCATGGTTGTACTCCCGCTCGCTGAAAGCGTCCGAGATCTACTGGGTCAACCCCATCGACCTCAGCCTGCCCCGCCGCCTCAAGGCCAAGGTGCGCTATCGCCAGAGCGACCAGCCCTGCACCCTGGAAAAGACTAGCGACGGTTACGTAGCGGTGTTCGACGAGCCGCAGCGGGCGGTCACGCCGGGCCAGTCCGTGGTGTTCTATGACGGCGAAATCTGCCTGGGCGGCGGCGTGATCGAAAGCGCCCAACCCTCGGATGCCGGAGTTCAGCGCCCATGAACCAGACCCGCGAACAACTGGTCGCACTCGGTGCCGTCTTCGAAGCCGCCGCCCTGGTCGACCGCATCGCCAAGACCGGCCAGATCAGCGAGCCGCCGCTCGGCTGCATGCTCGGCAGCCTGCTGATCCGCGATCCGAAGAACACCCTGGAAGTCTACGGCGGCGACGACCTCAACCTGCGCGATGGCTACAAGGCCCTTGTAAGTGCCCTGGAACGTGAGCCCTCAAGCCTGCAACGCGAACCCCTGCGCTACGCCCTCGCCCTGTTGACCCTGGAACGTCAACTGGCCAAACGTGGCGACATGCTGGACGTCATCGGCAACCGCCTGGACCAGATCCAGCAACAGGTACAGCACTTCGGCCTGGTGCACGACAACGTCATTGCCGCCTGCGCCGGCCTTTACCAGGACACCCTGAGCACCTTCCGCCAGCGCATCCAGGTACACGGTGACATGCGCCACCTGCAGCAACCCAGTAACGCTGCGAAGATCCGCGCCCTGCTCCTCACCGGCATCCGCGCCGCGCGACTCTGGCGTCAACTCGGCGGCAACCGCTGGCAACTGCTGTTCAGCCGCCGCAAGCTGCTCAACGAGCTTTATCCGCTCCTGCGCGGCTGACCCGCACCGCGCCATGTGTCGACGACCGCGGCGCGGAAGCGGCGAGTTGGGCGAAATACATGTATGATGTGCGCCCCTTTTCGTTGACCGATTGTCCGAGAACGCCCTCATGCAGCTTTCCTCGCTCACCGCGGTTTCCCCCGTAGATGGCCGCTACGCCGGCAAAACCAGCGCCCTGCGCCCGATCTTCAGCGAGTACGGCCTGATCCGTTTCCGCGTCCAGGTAGAGGTCCGCTGGTTGCAGCGCCTCGCCGCCCACGCCGGTATCCCGGAAGTCGCGCCCTTCTCCGCCGAAGCCAATGCCCTGCTCGACAAGCTGGCCGAAGACTTCCAGCTGGAACATGCAGAGCGCATCAAGGAAATCGAGCGCACCACCAACCACGACGTAAAAGCTGTTGAGTATCTGCTCAAGGAGCAGGCCGCCAAGCTGCCCGAGCTGGCCAAAGTCAGCGAGTTCATCCACTTCGCCTGCACCAGTGAGGACATCAACAACCTGTCCCACGCCCTGATGCTGCGCGAAGGCCGCGACCAGGTCGTACTGCCGCTGATGCGCCAACTGGCCGACGCCGTCCGCGACCTGGCCGTACGCTTCGCTGATGTGCCGATGCTCTCCCGCACCCACGGCCAGCCGGCCTCGCCGACCACCCTCGGCAAGGAAATGGCCAACGTCGTGTACCGCCTGGAGCGCCAGATCGCCCAGGTTGCAGCCGTGCCGCTACTGGGCAAGATCAACGGTGCGGTGGGCAACTATAACGCCCACCTGTCCGCCTATCCGGACGTCGACTGGGAAGCCAACGCCCGCGAGTTCATCGAAGGCGACCTGGGCCTGGCCTGGAACCCCTACACCACCCAGATCGAGCCGCACGACTACATCGCCGAGCTGTTCGATGCCGTCGCCCGCTTCAACACCATCCTCATCGACTTCGATCGCGATGTCTGGGGCTACATCTCCCTTGGCTACTTCAAGCAGAAGACCATCGCTGGCGAGATCGGCTCGTCGACCATGCCGCACAAGGTCAACCCGATCGACTTCGAGAACTCCGAAGGCAACCTCGGCATTGCCAACGCGTTGCTCCAGCACCTGGCCAGCAAGCTGCCCATCTCCCGCTGGCAGCGCGACCTGACCGACTCCACTGTGCTGCGCAACCTGGGCGTCGGCTTTGCTCACAGCGTTATCGCCTACGAAGCCACTCTCAAGGGAATCAGCAAGTTGGAGCTGAATGCGGGGCGCATTGCTGAAGACCTCGACGCCTGCTGGGAAGTCCTCGCTGAGCCGATCCAGACCGTGATGCGCCGCTACGCGATCGAAAATCCGTACGAGAAGCTCAAGGAACTGACTCGTGGCAAGGGCATCAGCCCGGAAGCCCTGCAGACTTTCATCGATGGCCTGGATATTCCGACCGAGGCCAAGGCCGAACTGCGCAAAATGACTCCCGCCAGCTACATCGGCAACGCCGTAGCTCAGGCCAAGCGCATCTGATCGGTCTTGTACCCATGCACGCCCGGCTGTGCCGGGCGTTTTTATTTCAAAGGCTTAGATATGAATCCTGATACTCCTCTTCAACTTTTGGGTGGCCTCTCCGCGCGCGAATTCCTGCGCGATTACTGGCAGAAAAAACCACTCCTGATCCGCCAGGCCATCCCCGGATTCGAAAGCCCCATTTCCCCTGACGAACTTGCGGGCCTGTCCCTGGAAGAGGAAGTCGAGTCCCGCCTGGTGCTCGAGCACGGAGAACGCCCCTGGGAACTGCGCCGAGGCCCATTCGCCGAGGACGCCTATCAGAACCTGCCTGAGCGCGACTGGACCCTACTGGTCCAGGCGGTCGACCAATTCGTGCCGGAAGTCGCCGAGCTACTTGAAAATTTCCGCTTCCTACCGAGCTGGCGCATTGATGACGTGATGATCAGCTTCGCCGCGCCAGGCGGTGGCGTAGGGCCGCATTTCGACAACTACGACGTGTTCCTTCTCCAGGGTTACGGTCGCCGCCGTTGGAAAATCGGCCAGATGTGTGACACCGAGAGCGCCCTGCTACCCCATGCCGACCTGCGCATACTCGCCGACTTCCAGCAGACCGACGAATGGGTGCTGGAGCCCGGCGACATGCTCTACCTGCCGCCCCGTCTCGCCCACTTCGGTATCGCCGAAGACGACTGCATGACCTACTCCGTAGGCTTCCGCGCGCCCAGTGCCGCCGAGGTACTGACCCACTTCACCGACTTCCTGGCCCAGTTCCTGCCGGACGAGGAGCGTTACAGCGACGCCGGCGCGGCGCCTGTCAGCGATCCCCACGAGATTCAGCGGGACGCCCTGGACCGACTCAAGTCTCTGCTCACCGAGCACATGAGCGACGAGCGCCTGCTGCTTACCTGGTTCGGCCAGTTCATGACCGAGCCGCGCTACCCGGAACTGCTGGCCGGCGCCGAAGTGGAAGAGGACGATTTCCTGGGCGCCATCGAAGACGGCGCAGTACTGGTCCGCAACCCAAGCGCGCGCCTGGCCTGGTCCGAGGTGGACATTGGCCTGGTGCTTTTCGCCAGCGGCCAGAGCCGCCTGCTGCCCGCCAGCCTGCGCGACCTGCTGAAGCTGATCTGCGCTGCCGAGGCACTGCATATGGAAAATCTCGGCCAATGGCTGGCCGATGACGAGGGGCGTAAGCTTCTACTGGAACTGGTCAAGCAAGGAAGTCTGGAGTTTGCCGATGAGTGAGATACACGTCCGCGTTGCCGACTGGCAGAAGGACAATGCCGACCTGCGCCGCATCCGTGAGGCCGTATTCATCGCCGAACAGTCCGTCGCACCGGAGCTGGAGTGGGACACCGAAGATGCGGACGCCGTGCACTTTCTCGCCTTCGAGCGGGACTATGCTATCGGCACCGCCCGCCTGCTTCCCGACGGCCATATCGGCCGCGTTTCGGTGCTCAAGGACTGGCGCGGACTGAAGGTTGGCGATCGGCTGCTACAAGCCGCTATCGCCGAAGCCGAACGCCGTGGCCTGAAGCGTCAGATGCTCTCCGCCCAGGTCCACGCCACCGCGTTCTATGAACGCCACGGCTTCAAGATCGTCAGCAGCGAGTTCCTCGAGGCTGGCATTCCCCACGTGGACATGGTGCGCGAAAGCCAGTAGAGGCCCAGATGAACGAGAACGCCCCGGAACTCACTGAGAACGAAGTCGAACTGCCGGCCATCGAGTTCCAGTCGCCGGGGCGCTTCAGCGTTCACAACCCCTCCCTCCAGGCCGAAGTGCCCGAATGGGAACCCGCTCCCTTCGGCCTAGGCGTCCATGACCGCCTCGAACGCTTCAGCGTCCCGGAGGACGCACGAGCCCACGCCCTGGCGCTGATGCAGCAGGCACGCCGCCGGCTTTGCCTGTACAGCCCCGATCTGGAGCCCTGGCTCTACCACAACAGCGCTATCCAGCAGGCCTGCACCCGGCTGCTGGTCAGCGACCCGAAATGCCAGTTGCGAATTCTCGTGCGCGACCTGAGCCGCGCCGTAAAGGAAGGCCACCGGCTGCTCAGCCTGAGCCGCCGCATTTCCAGCAACTTCCAGATTCGCCGGATCAACCCCGACCATCCCTCGGAAGACCTTGCCTATCTCATAGCCGACGACCGCGGCCTGCTCGTGCGCCCCGAGCGAGAACAGTACGCCGGCTACGCGCTGTACAACGACCCCGGAAGGACCCGGCTGCAGCAAACCCGCTTCGACCAGGCCTGGGACCTGAGCCTTACCGACCCCGACTTGCGGAGCTTCCTGATATGACCCCACGCGCCCTGTTCGCTACCCTCCTCCTGCTCATCTGCCTGCCTCTGCAGGCGGCGACGGAACTCATCCAGCTGCGCTATCGCACCGCCGATGAGCTGCTGCCGATGGCGCAGTCCGTACTGGGCAACGAGGGTCGAGTCAGCGCCTACGGCAACCAGCTCATCGTCAATGCCGAACCAGCGAAGATCACCGAACTGCGCAATCTGCTGGACCAACTCGATACCCGACCGCGACGCCTGCTGATCAGCGTCGACACCAGCGACAGCAACTTCCAGAGCGACCGCGGCTATGCAGTGAACGGATCAGCCAGCGTCGGCGGCGTCGATGTCCAGGCGGGTCGCGGCGAAGTCCATGGGCGCGACCAGGTGCGCATCATCCGCCGCAGCACTGACAGCCGCGGTGGCGGTGTGCAGCAGGTCCAGACTACAGAAGGCTATCCGGCGCTGATCCAGGTCGGCCAGAGCGTCCCCATCACCTCCACCAGCAGCGGCCCCTATGGCGAGGTGTACAGCAACACCGAATACCGCAATGTCACCCGCGGTTTCTACGTCACCGCAACGCTCACGGGCGAGCTGGTCCACGTCAACATCAGCAGCAACCGCGACCGCGTGAACAGCAGCCAGCCAGGCGTGATCGACGTGCAGAGCACCGACACCAAAGTCAGCGGTCGCCTCGGCGAATGGATCACCATTGGCGCTGTGAACGAAGACAGCCAGTCCGACCAAAGTGGCTTTTTGCGCCACCGCACCACTCAGGGCCGTGAAGATATGACCCTGCGCCTCAAGGTCGACGCGGTCGACTGACTGCACATTTTTAGACCAATGAGTCTCAGCCAAAAGTATTATGTAGTAGTCCAAAAAAAACACTACAAAACGTTTGACGAACGCCTGTTTGAAAGAGCATGATGGCCTCGCTCCCGCTAGCCAGGGGCCCTGAATAGGGCCTCCGGATCGCGCTCCCAGCCAACCAGCCGAGCCGATCCGTGTTGTAACGGCCCATAAGGCAGTGCGACGAGGTTGCGACTGGAACGTAGTTGTCCTGAGGGACGGGGAAGCGTCAGCAACATCCGCAAGATCGAAGGCAGTGCCCGGTAATCACTCAACGGTTTCCACGAACCGGCAAGTGAGCCAGTTGCGCAAATTTACCCATCGATCCTGTGAGCGTGTGCATCTCCTCACCCTACCCTCAGCTTCAATCTCTTCCAGTTGGTCCTTCGACGCGCTGCGGTGAGCAACCCGCAATAACCTTCAGAACGCAGGTTTTTGAGTGGGAAAGTCGGTGCTCAACCACATATACACTTTGAAGGATTGACCATGTCCGCATATCAAAACGACATCAAGGCCATTGCCGCACTGAAAGAAGTGAACGGTAACAGCTGGAGCGCTATCAACCCCGAGTCGGTTGCCCGCATGCGCGCACAGAACCGCTTCAAGACCGGTCTGGATATCGCCAAGTACACCGCGGCCATCATGCGCAAGGACATGGCCGAGTACGATGCCGACTCCTCCGTCTACACCCAGTCCCTGGGCTGCTGGCATGGCTTCATTGGTCAGCAGAAGCTGATCTCCATCAAGAAGCACCTGAAGACGACCAACAAGCGCTACCTCTACCTCTCCGGCTGGATGGTTGCTGCGCTGCGCTCCGACTTCGGCCCGCTGCCCGACCAGTCCATGCATGAAAAGACCGCCGTTTCCGGTCTGATCGAAGAGCTCTACACCTTCCTGCGCCAGGCCGACGCCCGCGAACTGGACCTGCTGTTCACCGCCATGGACGCTGCTCGCGCCGCTGGCGACAAGTCCAAGGAAGCTGAAATCCAGGCCCAGATCGACAACTACGAAACCCACGTAGTGCCGATCATCGCCGACATCGACGCTGGTTTCGGTAACCCGGAAGCCACCTACCTGCTGGCCAAGAAGATGATCGAAGCCGGTGCCTGCTGCATCCAGATCGAGAACCAGGTTTCCGACGAGAAGCAGTGCGGCCACCAGGACGGCAAAGTGACCGTTCCGCACGAAGACTTCCTCGCCAAGATCAACGCTGTTCGCTACGCCTTCCTCGAACTGGGCGTTGATGACGGTGTGATCGTTGCCCGTACCGACTCCCTGGGTGCCGGCCTGACCAAGCAGATCGCCGTGACCAAGCAACCGGGCGACCTGGGCGACCAATACAACTCCTTCCTGGACTGCGACGAAATCAACGCCTCCGACCTGCAGAACGGCGACGTGGTAATCAACCGCGACGGCAAGCTGCTGCGTCCGAAGCGCCTGCCAAGCAACCTGTTCCAGTTCCGCAAGGGTACTGGCGAAGATCGCTGCGTCCTGGACTGCATCACCTCGCTGCAGAACGGCGCCGACCTGCTGTGGATCGAAACCGAGAAGCCCCACGTTGGCCAGATCAAAGGCATGGTTGACCGCATCCGCCAGGTCATCCCGAACGCCAAGCTGGTTTACAACAACAGCCCGTCGTTCAACTGGACCCTGAACTTCCGTCAGCAAGTGTTCGATGCGTTCGTTGCCGAAGGCAAAGATGTTTCCGCCTACGACCGCGCCAAGCTGATGAGCGTCGAGTACGACGAAACCGAGCTGGCCCAGGTTGCAGACGAGAAGATCCGCACCTTCCAGCGCGACGGTTCGGCCCACGCAGGCATCTTCCACCACCTGATCACCCTGCCGACCTACCACACTGCCGCACTGTCCACGGACAACCTGGCCAAAGGCTACTTCGCCGACCAGGGCATGCTGGCCTACGTGAAGGGCGTTCAGCGTCAGGAACTGCGTCAGGGCATCGCCTGCGTCAAGCACCAGAACATGGCGGGCTCCGACATCGGCGACAACCACAAAGAGTACTTCGCTGGCGAAGCGGCTCTGAAAGCGAGCGGCAAAGACAACACCATGAACCAGTTCCACTAAGAGGAACTGCCACCAGCCGACCACGCATCGGCCGGACATGGCGAGTCTGAAAACCCCGGTGCTTGCACCGGGGTTTTCTTTTGTCCTTCACCCTGCTACCGGACATAACCAACCTGCCGTCCGCAATGGGTTGCCAAGGCGCGGCACATTCCTAGAATCAGCACAAAACCTGGAGCTCCGGCCATGCCGCGAACCCTGCTGCTGATCCTGCTGCTCATCTCCCCCGTCCTGCGCGCCGGCGACCTGGAACTGCTGGTCAGCCCGCCACAACTGGCGTTACTCCTTAGCGAACTGAAAAACAGCCAGCACCCGCACTTCGCCGTGGTCGACTACGGTCGCGCCTCCACACTCCCCCGCTTCTACCTGTTCGACAGCCGCAGCCACGCTTTGCTAGGCAGCTTCCGGGTTGCGCACGGCCAGGGATCAGACCCGGATCACGACAGTTACGCCGACCGCTTTTCCAACGACTTCGGCAGCCGCGCCACCTCCCTTGGCCTGTTCCGCACGTCACAGGTATTCGACAGCGAAGAACCCGGTCATGGCCGCTCCATGCGCCTCATAGGCCTAAGCCCGAGCAACAGCAATGCCGAGGCGCGCGCCATCGTCATCCACGCCAACGCGTATATGGAGGACGCCTTCATCCTTGAGCACGGAGTACCCGGGCGCAGCTACGGCTGCCTGGTCCTGGCCAGCGCTGATCGAGACAAGGTCATTGCGCAACTGAAGGGTGGCGCGCTGATCTTCGCCATCAGCCAGAAGCGCCAAGCCGTGGCGAACAATTAACGCAAGCCGCGCTGCACCTTCCACGCAACAGCTTCTCCATCTCACTGTCACCGTTCCGTCGTCTTAAGCATTTAGCGTCAGATCTCCGTCGATTCGCCTGCGTGGAGATCCGCCTTGAACCAACACAACGACAATGCCGTGCTCTTTGGCAACGGCGACGAACTGCCCAGCAACACGTCCGACAACCCGCACATCAATGACCTGATTGGCGGACTCAACCGTCGTCAACTGTTGATCGGTGGCGCCGCCATGAGCACCCTCGCCTTTCTTGGCGCTGCCATTCCGGGTGAAACCCTGGCAGCAGAGCCACAGGCCAAAGGCTTCCCCTTCAAGCCCCGCTCTCGCCTGCCCTTCGAGGCCATTCCTACCGGCCGCGTAGACAGCATTACCGTTCCGCCGGGCTACAAAGCCACGCCCTTCATTCCCTGGGGTACGCCGATCACCGGACGCTATCCGGCCTTTGCCGACGACGCCAGCAACAGCGCCCAGGACCAGGCGGAGCAGATCGGCATGCACCATGACGGCATGCATTTCTTCCCCATCGATGCCCGCCGCGGTCCCGGCATGCGTTCGGACCACGGCCTGCTCGTACTGAACCATGAATACATCGACGCCCCGCTACTGCACCCGAACGGCCCGACAGTCGTGGATGGCAAGCGGGTCAGCGCCGATGAAGTGCGCAAGGAGATCAACGCACACGGCGTGTCTGTCGTAGAGATCCGCCGAAATGTTCGCGGGGAATGGGAGGTCGTGCCGAGTCGTCGCAACCGACGCATCACCGCCGCAACACCCATGACGATCTCCGGCCCGGCCCGCGGCCACAAGCTGCTGCAAACCCGCTACAGCCCGCAGGGCACAGCCACCCGAGGCACCCAGAACAACTGCGCGAACGGATTCACCCCCTGGGGCACCTACCTCACCTGCGAGGAGAACTGGGCCGGCTACTTCGCCACCCGCGACGCCGACCTGCCCCGCGAACTCAAGCGCTATGGCCTTCGCAGCAGCAGCCGCTTCGGTTGGGAAACCCTGCCGGGCGACGAGTTCGAACGTTTCGACGCCACTCGCAAAGCGGCCGACGCCAAGAGCGACTATCGAAACGAGCCGAACCACTTTGGCTGGATTGTCGAGATCGACCCCTTCGATCCGGACTCCACGCCGATCAAGCATACCGCCCTGGGTCGCTTCGCTCATGAAGGCTTGATCTTCGCCCCAGTGAAACCAGGCCGTCCCGTGGTCTGCTACTCCGGCGACGACTCCCAGAACGAGTACATCTACAAATATGTCAGTCGCGACAAGTACCGTCCCGGACAGGCCAACGGCCGCCTGCTGGACGAAGGCACCCTTTACGTCGCCCGCTTCAATGCCGATGGCAGCGGCGACTGGCTGGCCCTGGACATCAACGACAGTAAATTCCTCAAGGCCTGCGTGACTGCCGGTGTCACTTTTGCCGATCAGGGCGACGTGCTGATCAATACTCGCCTGGCTGCTGACATCGTTGGCGCCACCCGTATGGACCGCCCGGAATGGGGTGCGGTGAATCCGGACAATGGCGAGGTCTACTTCACCCTCACCAACAACACCGCGCGCACCAACGCCGACGCTGCGAACCCGCGCCCGACCAACGCCTACGGCCATATCATCCGGTGGCGCGAGAACAGTCGCGACCATGCAGGCCATCGTTTCGACTGGAACCTCTTCCTGCTCGCCGGCCCCGAGGGAGATAGCCGCGGCCCGAACGGCAATCCGCTAGGCGCGCAGAACATCCTCGCCAGCCCGGACGGCCTCTGGTTCGACGACGAGGGTCGCCTATGGATCCAGACCGATATGAGCGGCAGCCAATTGAGCGCCGGCCCCTTCGGCAACAACCAGATGCTGGTCGCCGACCCGCGCAGCGGCGAACTGAAGCGCTTCCTGGTCGGCCCAACAGGCGCCGAAGTGACCGGCATCAGCGCGACGCCGGACTTCCGCACCCTGTTCGTCAACATCCAGCACCCGGGCGAAGGCTCCACCGCCACGAACCTGCTAAGCACCTGGCCTGACGGCCCAGGCAAGCGCCCGCGCTCCTCCACCGTGGTCATCACGCGCGAAGACGGCCGCCGCCTACTTTGAATCCCCTCAAGGATTTCGGCCGACCCACGCGGGTCGGCCTCTTTTTCCGCCCTGGAAAGGCAGCATGAACAAAAACAAATGGAATTGTCGCAATTATGAAAACGGCTTGCAGTGCAACTTAGGCGGACGCCAGGAGTATTTGTTATTTGCAGTTTTTAAGTTCTGCAAGACCATTCTCGTGTAGTGATTAATTAACCACCAATCAAACGCTAATGACTATCATTTGCAGCCAAATATCAACCCTCTGTGCGACATAAGGCCGCAATCAGACGAAGGCCTAACAAAATCCTGAAAACCGCACCACCAGCGGCCTCCAGCCAAGCAAGCAGCCCAGAATCCGGCTGCACGGGCAATTTTTTGGTGTGAAAAATTTACTTGCACACCCGCTCGGGCATAAAATTGTCGGAATCGATTGCCTGGGCATCATTGATACCCGGCATTAAACCTTTTAACGCAAGTGAACGCCGTTCCTTGTCTTAAGGAGTTCCGGCATGTCGGAAGCTACTGCCATCATCTCCCACAACTGGGGTTTCGCTGTTTTCCTGTTGGGTGTCGTCGGCCTCTGCGCCTTCATGATTGGGGTCTCTAGCCTGCTCGGCAGCAAGTCCATCGGTCGCAGCAAGAACGACCCCTTCGAATCCGGCATGCTCCCCACCGGCACTGCTCGCCTCCGCCTCTCCGCAAAATTCTATCTGGTCGCGATGCTTTTCGTGATCTTCGACGTCGAAGCCCTCTTTCTCTTCGCTTGGTCCGTCTCCGTCCGTGAAAGCGGCTGGGCCGGCTTCATCGAAGCAACCATTTTCATAGCAATTCTGTTGGCAGGTCTTGTCTACCTTTGGCGCATCGGGGCACTTGATTGGGCTCCCGAAGGTCGTCGCAAGCGGCAGGCGAAGCTAAAACAATGAGGCTTTGGCAATGCAATACAAACTTACTCGGATCGATCCGGATGCCACTTATGAGCAGTATCCGATCGGCGAACGGGAGACCGTTTCCGACCCGCTGCTAGAAGATCAGGTGCACAAGAACATCTTCCTGGGCAAGCTCGAGGATGTTCTCAACGGTGCAGTCAACTGGGGTCGCAAGAACTCCCTGTGGCCGTACAACTTCGGCCTCTCCTGCTGCTACGTGGAGATGACCACCGCCTTCACCGCGCCGCACGACATCGCGCGATTCGGTGCGGAGGTCATTCGTGCATCACCGCGCCAGGCAGACTTCATGGTCATCGCCGGCACCTGCTTCATCAAGATGGCACCGGTCATCCAGCGTCTCTATGAGCAGATGCTGGAGCCCAAGTGGGTGATCTCCATGGGTTCGTGCGCGAACTCCGGCGGTATGTACGATATTTACTCGGTCGTTCAGGGCGTGGACAAATTCCTTCCCGTGGACGTCTACATTCCCGGCTGCCCGCCCCGTCCGGAGGCGTTCCTGCAAGGCCTGATGCTGCTGCAGGAATCCATCGGCCAGGAGCGCCGCCCGCTATCCTGGGTCGTGGGGGACCAAGGCATCTATCGTGCCGACATGCCCTCCGAGCGGGAAAAGCGCCGCGAACAGCGTATTCAGGTCACCAACCTGCGCAGCCCCGACGAAGTCTGAGCCTGTTCTTCTCCGGAAGACCCCAGGCTCATTCTTTACGTTGACCGATAGCGACCGAGACCATGACTGCAGACACCGTTCTGTCTATTCCGCCTTACAAAGCTGACGACCAAGACGTCGTCGTAGAGCTCAATTCCCGCTTTGGCGCCGAAAGCCTGACCATCCAGTCGACCCGCACCGGCATGCCGGTGATCTGGGTCGCCCGTGACAAGCTGATCGACGTCCTCAAGTTCCTGCGCAATCTCCCGCGCCCCTACGTCATGCTTTACGACCTGCATGGCGTCGACGAGCGCCTGCGCACCCAGCGCCGCGGCTTGCCGAATGCCGACTTCACGGTGTTCTACCACCTGATGTCGCTGGAGCGTAATAGTGACGTGATGATCAAGGTGGCCTTGTCCGAGGGCGACCTCAACCTTCCTACCGTCACCGGTATCTGGCCCAACGCCAACTGGTACGAGCGCGAAGTCTGGGACATGTACGGCATCACCTTTGCCGGCCATCCCCACCTGTCGCGGATCATGATGCCCAACACCTGGGAAGGTCACCCGCTGCGCAAGGACTACCCGGCGCGCGCCACCGAATTCGACCCCTTCAGCCTGACACTGGCCAAGCACCAGCTTGAAGAAGAAGCTGCACGCTTCCGCCCGGAAGACTGGGGCATGAAACGCCACGGCGAGAACGAGGACTACATGTTCCTCAACCTCGGCCCGAACCACCCCTCCGCCCACGGTGCCTTCCGCATCATCTTGCAGCTGGACGGCGAAGAGATCGTCGACTGCGTGCCGGAAGTCGGTTACCACCACCGCGGCGCCGAGAAGATGGCCGAGCGCCAGTCCTGGCACAGCTTCATTCCATACACCGACCGTATCGACTACCTCGGCGGTGTGATGAACAACCTGCCGTACGTCCTCGCGGTCGAGAAGCTCGCCGGCATCAAGGTGCCGCAGCGCGTCGACTTCATCCGCGTGATGATGGCCGAGTTCTTCCGGATCACCAGCCACCTGCTGTTCCTGGGCACCTATATCCAGGACGTCGGCGCCATGACCCCGGTGTTCTTCACCTTCACCGACCGCCAGCGCGCCTACAAGGTCATCGAAGCCGTCACCGGCTTCCGCCTGCACCCGGCCTGGTACCGCATCGGCGGCGTCGCCCACGACCTGCCGCGCGGCTGGGATGGCTTGGTGAAAGAGTTCGTCGAATGGCTGCCCAAGCGCCTCGACGAGTACGAAAAGGCCGCCCTGCAAAACAGCATCCTGCGTGGCCGTACCATCGGCGTCGCCCAGTACAACACCAAGGAAGCCCTGGAATGGGGCGTCACCGGTGCTGGCCTGCGCTCCACCGGTTGCGACTTCGACCTGCGCAAGGCACGCCCCTACTCCGGCTACGAGAATTTCGAGTTCGAAGTACCGCTGGCCCATAACGGCGATGCCTACGATCGCTGCATGGTTCGCGTCGAAGAGATGCGCCAGAGCATCCGCATCATCGACCAGTGCCTCAAGAACATGCCGGAAGGCCCGTACAAGGCGGACCATCCGCTGACCACGCCGCCGCCGAAAGAGCGCACGCTGCAGCACATCGAAACCCTGATCACCCACTTCCTGCAGGTTTCCTGGGGCCCGGTCATGCCGGCCAACGAAGCCTTCCAGATGATCGAGGCGACCAAGGGCATCAACAGCTACTACCTCACCAGCGACGGCAGCACCATGAGCTACCGCACCCGGATCCGGACGCCCAGCTTCCCCCACCTGCAGCAGATCCCTTCGGTGATCCGCGGCAGCATGGTGGCTGACCTGATCGCCTACCTGGGCAGTATCGACTTCGTAATGGCTGACGTGGACCGCTGATATGAGCACCCTTATCCAGACCGACCGTTTCGTCCTCAGCGAAACCGAGCGCTCGGCCATCGAGCACGAAATGCATCACTACGAGGACCCGCGCGCGGCGTCCATCGAAGCCCTGAAGATCGTCCAGAAAGAGCGTGGCTGGGTGCCGGACGGCGCCGCTGACGCCATTGGCGCGATCCTTGGCATCCCCGCCAGCGACGTCGAAGGCGTGGCTACTTTCTATAGCCAGATCTTCCGTCAACCGGTCGGCCGCCACGTGATCCGCGTGTGCGACAGCATGACCTGCTACGTCGGCGGCCATGAATCCGTCGTTGCCGAGATGCAAAAGCAACTGGGCATTGGACTTGGCCAGACCACCACCGACAACCGCTTCACCCTGCTGCCGGTCTGCTGCCTGGGCAACTGCGACAAGGCCCCGGCCGTGATGATCGACGACGACACCTTCGGCGACGTTCAGCCTGACGGCGTTGCCCAACTGTTGGAGGCCTACCAATGAAGACCCTTACCTCCATTGGCCCGGCCAACCGCATCGCCCGCAGCGAAGAAACCCATCCGCTGACCTGGCGCCTGCGTGAAGACGCGCAGCCGGTCTGGCTCGACGAGTACCAGCAGAAGAACGGCTACGCAGCTGCGCGCAAGGCCCTGACCGAAATGGCCCAGGCCGACATCGTGCAGCAGGTCAAGGACTCCGGCCTCAAGGGCCGCGGCGGTGCGGGCTTCCCCACCGGCGTGAAGTGGGGCCTGATGCCGGCCGACGAATCCATGAACATCCGCTACCTGCTGTGCAACGCGGATGAGATGGAACCCAACACCTGGAAGGACCGCATGCTAATGGAACAGCTGCCCCACCTGCTGGTGGAAGGCATGCTGATCAGCGCCCGCGCCCTCAAGGCCTACCGCGGCTACATCTTCCTGCGCGGCGAATACGTCGACGCGGCGAACAACCTCAATCGCGCCATCGAGGAAGCCAAGGCCGCCGGCCTGCTGGGCAAGAACATCCTCGGCAGCGGTTTCGACTTCGAGCTCTTCGTCCACACCGGCGCCGGCCGCTATATCTGTGGTGAAGAGACCGCACTGATCAACTCCCTGGAAGGCCGCCGCGCCAACCCGCGCTCCAAGCCGCCCTTCCCCGCCGCCGTCGGCGTCTGGGGCAAGCCCACCTGCGTCAACAACGTCGAGACCCTGTGCAACGTGCCGGCGATCGTCGCCAACGGCGTGGACTGGTACAAGACCCTCGCCCGCCCGGGCAGCGAAGACATGGGCACCAAGCTCATGGGCTTCTCCGGCAAGGTGAAGAACCCCGGCCTGTGGGAACTGCCCTTCGGCGTTCCGGCCCGCGAGCTGTTCGAAGACTACGCTGGTGGGATGCGCGACGGCTTCAAGCTCAAAGCCTGGCAGCCCGGCGGTGCCGGTACCGGTTTCCTGCTCCCCGAGCACCTCGATGCTCCCATGTATGCCGCCGGCATCGCCAAGGTGGGCACCCGTATGGGTACTGGCCTCGCGCTGGCCGTGGACGACAGCATCAACATGGTCTCCCTGCTGCGCAACATGGAAGAGTTCTTCGCCCGTGAGTCCTGCGGCTGGTGCACGCCTTGCCGCGACGGCCTGCCCTGGAGCGTCAAGCTCCTCCGCGCGTTGGAGCGCGGGGAAGGCCAAGCCGGCGACCTGGAGACTCTGGAGCAGCTCGTCAGCTTCCTCGGCCCAGGCAAAACCTTCTGCGCCCACGCACCGGGGGCCGTCGAGCCGCTGGGCAGTGCCATGAAATATTTCCGTCCGGAGTTCGAGGCAGGCATCGCCCGCCAGATCCCGGCAGCGCGACCGATTCCCGTCGGCGCCTAAGAAAAAGGATTCGCGCAGCGGCGGCCGCAACCCGGCCCCGCGCGCACGCTGATTCCATTAGCCAAAGCCCGGTCACACGGGCAGATGAAGACTGAACCATGGCCACTATCCACGTAGACGGCAAGACGCTCGAAGTCGATGGTGCAGACAACCTCCTGCAGGCCTGTCTGTCCCTCGGACTCGACATCCCCTACTTCTGCTGGCACCCGGCGCTCGGTAGCGTCGGCGCCTGCCGCCAGTGCGCGGTGAAGCAGTACACCGACGAGAACGACAAACGCGGTCGCCTCGTCATGTCCTGCATGACCCCCGCCACCGACAACTCCTGGATTTCCATTGACGACGAAGAGGCCAAGCAGTTCCGCGCCAGCGTCGTCGAATGGCTGATGACCAACCACCCGCACGACTGCCCGGTGTGCGAGGAAGGCGGCCACTGCCACCTGCAGGACATGACGGTAATGACTGGCCACAACGCCCGTCGATATCGCTTCACCAAGCGTACCCACCAGAACCAGGAGCTCGGCCCGTTCATCGCCCACGAGATGAACCGCTGCATCGCCTGCTACCGCTGCGTGCGCTACTACAAGGACTACGCTGGCGGCACCGACCTCGGCGTCTACGGCGCCCACGACAACGTCTACTTCGGCCGCGTCGAAGACGGCACCCTCGAGAGCGAGTTCTCGGGCAACCTGGTCGAGGTCTGCCCGACCGGTGTGTTCACCGACAAGACCCACTCCGAGCGCTACAACCGCAAGTGGGACATGCAGTTCGCCCCGAGCATCTGCCACGGCTGCTCCAGCGGCTGCAACATCAGCCCCGGCGAGCGTTACGGCGAGATCCGCCGCATCGAGAACCGCTTCAACGGCTCGGTGAACCAGTACTTCCTCTGCGACCGCGGCCGCTTCGGCTATGGCTACGTCAACCGCGACGACCGTCCGCGCCAGCCGCTGCTGGGCAATCAGAAGCTGAGCCTGGACGCCGCCCTCGACAAGGCCGCCGAACTGCTCAAGGGCAAGCGCGTGATCGGCATCGGTTCGCCGCGTGCCAGCCTCGAAGGCAACTTCGCCCTGCGTGAACTGGTCGGCGCCGAGAACTACTACTCCGGCATCGCCGCCAGCGAACTGGCCAACCTGCGCCTGATCCGCGACATCCTGCAGAACGGCCCGCTGCCGGTGCCCACCCTGCGCGATGTCGAGAAACACGACGCGATCTTCGTCCTCGGCGAAGACCTGACCCAGACAGCAGCCCGCATGGCCCTCGCCCTGCGCCAGGCCGTCAAGGGCAAGGCCACCGAAATCGCCGCCTCGATGAAGATCCAGGACTGGCACATGGCCGCCGTGCAGAACGTCGCCCAGGACGCCCTGAACCCGCTGTTCATCGCCAGCGTCACGGCTACCCGCCTGGATGACGTTGCCACCGAGAGCGTCCACGCCGCCCCGGCTGACCTCGCCCGCATCGGTTTCGCCGTGGCCCACGCCATCGACCCGAGCGCTCCGGCCGTGGAAGGCCTGGAAGGCGAAGCGGCCGAACTGGTCAAACGCATTGCCGATGCCTTGCTGGCCGCCAAGCGTCCGCTGGTCATTTCCGGCGCTTCCCTGGGCGAGAAAGCCCTGATCGAAGCCGCGGCAAACATCGCCAGCGCGCTGAAGAACCGTGAGAAGAACGGCTCCATCAGCCTGGTAGTACCAGAAGCCAACAGCATGGGCCTGGCCCTGTTCGGTGGCGAGTCCCTGGAAGCCGCCCTGGAGGTCCTGACGTCCGGCAAGGCCGACGCTGTCGTGGTCCTGGAAAACGACCTGTACCGCCGAGCCGACGCCACCAAGGTGGACGCTGCCCTGGCAGCAGCCAAGGTCGTCATCGTTGCCGACCACCAGCAGACGGCCACCGTCGAACGTGCCCACCTGGTGCTCCCGGCCGCCAGCTTCGCCGAAGGCGATGGCACCCTGGTCAGCCTGGAAGGCCGTGCCCAGCGTTTCTTCCAGGTCTATGACCCGTCCTACTACGACGCCAACATCCTCGTTCGCGAAGGCTGGCGCTGGCTGCACGCACTGCACAGCACCCTGCTGGGCAAGTCCGTGGACTGGACCCAACTGGACCAGGTCACCGCCGCCTGCGCCGACAGCAGTTCGTTGCTGGCCGGCATCCGCGACGCGGCTCCGAGCGCCTCGTTCCGCATCAAGGGCCTGAAGCTCGCCCGTGAGCCGCACCGCTACAGCGGCCGCACGGCCATGCGCGCCAACATCAGCGTGCACGAGCCGCGCCAGCCGCAGGACAAGGACTCGGCCTTCGCCTTCTCCATGGAAGGTTACGCCGGCAGCGCCGAACCCCGTCAGCAGATCCCCTTCGCCTGGTCCCCGGGTTGGAACTCGCCGCAGGCCTGGAACAAATTCCAGGACGAAGTCGGTGGCCACCTGCGCGCTGGCGACCCGGGCATTCGCCTGATCGAAGCCAAAGGCCAGGCTCTTCCCTGGTTCAGCGTCAATGCCGCCTTCAACCCGGTTCAGGGCACCTGGCAGGCCGTGCCGCTGCACCACCTGTTCGGCAGCGAGGAGAACAGCTCCCGCGCCGCTCCGGTGCAAGAGCGCATCCCGCAGCCCTACGTGGCCATGGCCAAGGACGAAGCCGATCGCCTCGGCGTCAATGACGGCGCCCTTATCGCCCTGACCGTCAATGGCCAGACCCTGCGTCTGCCGCTTGCCGTCAAGGAAGAAATGGGCATCGGCCTGATCGGCCTGCCTGCCGGTCTGCCGGGTATCCCGGCGGTCTTCGCCGGTGCCGTCGTCACTGCCGTACAGGAGTCCGCGCAATGAGTTGGCTGACGCCCGAACTGATCGATATCGTCGTCACCGTCCTCAAAGCCATCGTCATCCTGCTCGGGGTGGTCGTGACCGGTGCGCTGCTCTCCTGGGTGGAGCGCCGTCTGCTGGGCCTGTGGCAGGACCGCTACGGCCCGAACCGGGTAGGCCCGTTCGGTGCCTTCCAGCTTGGCGCGGACATGATCAAGATGTTCTTCAAGGAAGACTGGACCCCGCCGTTCGCCGACAAGCTGATCTTCACCCTGGCGCCCATCATCGCGATGAGTGCCCTGTTGATCGCGTTTGCCGTGGTGCCGGTCACCCCCACATGGGGCGTGGCCGACCTGAACATCGGCGTGCTGTTCTTCTTCGCCATGGCCGGCATCGCGGTCTACGCGGTGCTCTTCGCCGGCTGGTCGAGCAACAACAAGTTCGCCCTGCTCGGCAGCCTGCGCGCCTCGGCCCAGACCATCTCCTACGAGGTGTTCCTGGCGCTGTCGCTGATGGGCATCGTGGCCCAGGTCGGCTCCTTCAACATGCGCGACATCGTTGAGTACCAAGCCCAGCACCTGTGGTTCATCATTCCGCAGTTCTTCGGCTTTTGTACCTTCTTCATCGCTGGCGTCGCCGTGACCCACCGTCACCCGTTCGACCAGCCGGAAGCGGAACAGGAACTGGCTGACGGCTACCACATCGAATACGCCGGCATGAAATGGGGCATGTTCTTCGTGGGTGAGTACATCGGCATCGTGCTGATCTCCGCCCTGCTCGTGACCCTGTTCTTCGGCGGCTGGCATGGCCCGTTCGGCATCCTGCCGCAGATCCCCTTCATCTGGTTCGCGCTCAAGACCGCCTTCTTCATCATGCTGTTCATCCTGCTGCGCGCGTCGATCCCGCGCCCGCGCTATGACCAGGTGATGGCCTTCAGCTGGAAGGTGTGCCTGCCGCTGACCCTGATCAACCTGCTGGTGACCGGCGCGCTCGTGCTGGCCGCGGCCCAGTAAGGAGAAACACCATGATCAAAGAAATCATCCACGTCGTGCATGGCACCTTCACCCAGCTTCGCAGCCTGGTGATGATCTTCGGCCATGCCTTCCGCAAGCGTGACACCCTGCAATACCCGGAAGAGCCCGTGTACCTGCCGCCGCGCTACCGCGGCCGCATCGTCCTCACCCGCGACCCCGATGGCGAAGAGCGTTGCGTAGCCTGCAACCTCTGCGCCGTGGCCTGCCCGGTCGGCTGCATTTCCCTGCAAAAGGCCGAGACCGAGGACGGTCGCTGGTACCCCGAGTTCTTCCGCATCAACTTCTCCCGCTGCATCTTCTGCGGCCTGTGCGAAGAAGCCTGCCCCACCACCGCGATCCAGCTGACTCCGGATTTCGAGATGGGCGAGTTCAAGCGCCAGGACCTGGTGTACGAGAAGGAAGACCTGCTGATCTCCGGTCCTGGCAAGAACCCGGACTACAACTTCTATCGCGTGGCGGGTATGGCCATTGCCGGCAAGCCGAAAGGCGCCGCGCAGAACGAGGCCGAGCCGATCAACGTGAAGAGCCTGCTGCCCTAAGGAGACGCGCGTGGAATTCGCCTTCTATTTCGCCGCTGGTGTGGCCGTTGTCTCCACCCTGCGGGTAATCACAAACACCAACCCGGTGCATGCCCTGCTGTACCTCATCGTCTCGCTGCTGGCGGTGTCGATGTGCTTCTTCGCCCTGGGCGCGCCCTTTGCCGGCGCACTGGAAATCATCGTCTACGCCGGCGCCATCATGGTGCTGTTCGTCTTCGTGGTGATGATGCTCAACCTCGGCCCGGCCATTGCCGAACAGGAGAAGAAGTGGCTCAAGCCGGGCATCTGGACCGGCCCTGCCCTGCTCTCCCTGATTCTGCTGGCCGAACTGCTGTATGTGCTGTTCGGCAATGCCACGGGTGCCACCATCGGTCACACCACCGTGGACTCCAAGGCAGTTGGCATCGCCCTCTTCGGCCCGTACCTGCTCGCTGTGGAGCTGGCTTCCATGCTGCTGCTGGCAGCCCTGGTCGCCGCCTTCCACCTCGGCCGCCACGAAGCTAAGGAATAAGCCATGAACGCAATCCCACTGGAACATGGCCTCGCGGTCGCCGGCATACTCTTCTGCCTGGGCCTGACCGGCCTGATGGTGCGCCGCAACATCCTCTTCGTGCTCATGAGCCTGGAAGTCATGATGAACGCTGCCGCGCTGGCCTTCGTGGTCGCCGGCGCCCGTTGGGCCCAGCCTGACGGCCAGATCATGTTCATTCTGGTGATCAGCCTTGCAGCCGCCGAAGCCAGTATCGGCCTGGCGATCCTGCTGCAACTGTACCGCCGCTTCCATACCCTCGATATCGACGCTGCCAGCGAGATGCGCGGATGAACCTTCTATTCCTCACTTGCCTGTTCCCGCTGCTCGGCTGGTTCATCCTGGCCTTCTCCCGCGGGCGTTTCTCCGAAAACACCTCTGCCGTCATCGGCGTCGGTTCCGTGGGCCTCTCGGCCCTGATCGCCGCCTGGATCATCTGGCAGTTCAACGTGGCCCCGCCGGAAGGCGGCGTCTACACCCAGGTGCTCTGGCAATGGATGAGCGTGGCGGGCTTCGCGCCCAGCTTCACCCTTTACCTGGACGGCCTGTCCCTGACCATGCTCGGCGTGGTCACCGGCGTCGGCTTCCTGATCCACCTGTTCGCCTCCTGGTACATGCGCGGTGAAGAGGGTTACTCGCGCTTCTTCGCCTACACCAACCTGTTCATCGCCAGCATGCTGTTCCTGGTGCTGGGCGATAACCTGCTGTTCCTCTACTTCGGTTGGGAAGGCGTGGGGCTGTGTTCGTACCTGCTGATCGGCTTCTACTTCAAGCACACGCCCAACGGCAACGCGGCGCTCAAGGCCTTCATCGTCACCCGCGTGGGCGACGTGTTCATGGCCATCGGCCTGTTCATCCTGTTTTTCCACCTGGGCACCCTGAACATCCAGGAGCTGATGAAGCTGGCCCCCGAGAAGTACGTGGCCGGTGACGCCTGGCTGTGGGTCGCGACCCTGATGCTGCTCGGCGGCGCCGTGGGCAAATCCGCCCAGCTGCCGCTGCAGACCTGGCTGGCCGATGCGATGGCGGGCCCGACTCCGGTTTCCGCGCTGATCCACGCGGCGACCATGGTGACTGCGGGCGTCTACCTGATCGCCCGTACCCACGGCCTGTTCCTGCTGACCCCGGAAATCCTCGATCTGGTCGGTATCGTCGGTGGCGTAACCCTGGTCCTGGCCGGCTTCGCTGCGCTGGTACAGACCGACATCAAGCGTATCCTCGCCTACTCCACCATGAGCCAGATTGGCTACATGTTCCTCGCCCTGGGCGTTGGCGCATGGGACGCGGCGATCTTCCACCTGATGACCCACGCCTTCTTCAAGGCCCTGCTGTTCCTTGCTTCCGGTGCGGTGATCAACGCCTGCCACCACGAGCAGAACATCTTCAAGATGGGCGGTCTGTGGAAGAAGCTGCCGCTGGCCTACGCGAGCTTCATCGTCGGTGGTGCGGCCCTGGCGGCCCTGCCGCTGGTCACCGCCGGCTTCTACTCCAAGGACGAGATCCTCTGGGAAGCCTTCGCCAGTGGCCATGCCGGTCTGCTTTACGCTGGCCTGGCAGGCGCCTTCCTGACCTCGATCTACACCTTCCGCCTGATCTTCATCGCCTTCCACGGTGAAGCGCAGACCGAAGCCCACGCTGGCCACGGTGTTGCCCACTGGCTGCCGCTGACCGTGCTGATCGTGCTCTCCACCTTCGTTGGCGCGCTGATCACCCCGCCGCTGGCTGGTGTCCTGCCGGAAAGCGTCGGTCACGCCGGTGGCGAAGCCAAGCACAGCCTGGAAATCGCCTCAGGCGCCATCGCC
Organism: Pseudomonas sp. OTU5201; assembly: GCF_038440135.1. Lineage (NCBI taxonomy): Bacteria > Pseudomonadati > Pseudomonadota > Gammaproteobacteria > Pseudomonadales > Pseudomonadaceae > Pseudomonas > Pseudomonas sp. OTU5201. Next base: position 31,506 of record NZ_JASATC010000052.1, read on the forward strand.
CTGGCGGGCATCCTGCTGGCTGCCCTGCTCTTCCTGGGCAAGCGCCGTTTCGTCAGCGCACTCGCCCAGAGTGCGCCGGGCCGCTTCCTGGGTGCCTGGTGGTACGCCGCCTGGGGCTTCGACTGGCTCTACGACCTGCTGTTCGTCAAACCCTACCTGCTGGTCTGCCGCCTGCTCCGTCGCGATCCCATCGACGGCACCATCGGCCTGGTTCCACGCGTGGTGCGGGGTGGCAACTTTGCCCTCAGCCGTAGCCAGACCGGCCAGCTGCGCTGGTACGCCGTATCCATCGTCGGCGGAGCCGTGCTCGTGCTCGGCGCCGTGCTGCTGACCTGAATCTTCTTAAGGAATTGAGCCCGTCATGATTCTGCCCTGGCTAATCCTGATTCCCTTCATCGGCGGCCTGCTCTGCTGGCAGGGTGAGCGCTTCGGCGCCACCCTGCCCCGCTGGATCGCCCTGCTCACCATGTCCCTGCTGTTCGTCCTCGGCTTCTGGCTGTGGGCGACCGGTGACTTCACCCTGGCACCCGCCCCCGGCACCGATCCGGTCTGGGCCCATGAGTTCCAGGTGCAGTGGATCGAGCGCTTCGGCGTCACCATCCACCTGGCAATGGATGGCATCTCGGTCCTGATGATCGTCCTCACCGGCCTGCTCGGGGTGCTTTCAGTACTCTGCTCCTGGCGTGAGATCCAGAACCGCGTCGGCTTCTTCCACCTCAACCTGATGTGGATTCTCGGCGGCGTGGTCGGCGTATTCCTCGCCATCGACCTGTTCCTGTTCTTCTTCTTCTGGGAAATGATGCTGGTGCCGATGTACTTCCTCATCGCGCTCTGGGGTCACAGCGGCAGCAAGGGCAAGACCCGTATCACCGCCGCCACCAAGTTCTTCATCTACACCCAGGCCAGCGGCCTGATCATGCTGGTGGCCATCCTCGGCCTGGTGCTGGTGAACTACAGCAACACCGGCGTGCTGACCTTCAACTACGCCGACCTACTGAAGGCCCAGCTCGCCCCGGGTACCGAGTACCTGCTGATGCTCGGCTTCTTCATCGCCTTCGCGGTGAAGTTCCCGGTGGTGCCGTTCCACTCCTGGCTGCCCGATGCCCACGCCCAGGCACCGACCGCAGGCTCCGTCGACCTCGCCGGCATCCTGCTGAAGACCGCTGCCTACGGCATGATCCGCTTCGCCCTGCCGCTGTTCCCCAACGCCTCAGCCGAGTTCGCGCCGATTGCCCAGTGGCTCGGCGTGTTCGCCATCGTCTACGGCGCCCTGCTGTCCTTCGCCCAGACCGACATCAAGCGCCTGGTGGCCTACTCCAGCGTGTCCCACATGGGCTTCGTGCTGATCGCCATCTACTCCGGTAGCCAGATCGCGCTACAAGGTGCCGTCGTCCAGATGATCGCCCACGGTCTCTCCGCCGCCGCACTCTTTATCCTGTGTGGCCAGCTGTACGAGCGCCTGCACACCCGCGACATGCGCGAGATGGGCGGCATCTGGGCACGAATGCCTTACCTGCCCGGCATCAGCCTGTTCTTCGCTGCTGCGGCACTGGGTCTGCCGGGTACCGGCAACTTCGTCGGTGAGTTCCTGATCCTGGTCGGCGCCTTCCAGCAAGTGCCCTGGATCGCCGTCCTGGCCTCCACTGGCCTGGTGTTCGGTTCGGTCTATTCGCTAATCATGATTCACCGCGCCTACTTCGGCCCGGCGAAGAACGAGAACGCCTACGAAGGCCTGAGATACCGCGAGCTGACCATGGTCCTGGGCCTTGCCGGCCTCTTGATCCTGCTCGGTGTTTACCCGCAACCGGTACTGGATACCTCTGCTGCGACCATGCATGGCGTGCACCAGTGGCTGGATTCCGCCGTCAATCAACTCGTTGCCCGGTAAGTAGGTTATGGAATTCACGACTCAACACCTGATCGCCCTGCTGCCGCTGCTGGTCACCTGCGCCACCATTGTCGTGGTCATGCTGGCCATTGCCTGGAAGCGGCACCACTCATGGACCTTCGGCCTGTCGGTCATCGGTCTCAACCTCGCCCTGCTCTCCATCCTGCCGGCGCTCAAGGTCACCCCCCTGGAAGTGACCCCGCTCATGATGGTGGACCACTTCGGCGCCTATTACATGGCGCTGGTCCTGGCCGGTACCCTCGCCTGCGTCACCCTGATCCACGCCTACCTGGGTGGCGAGTCGGGCAAGGGCTACCCGGGCAACCGCGAAGAGATGTACCTGCTGATCCTCCTGTCCGCCGCCGGCGGCTTGGTGCTGGTCACCGCGCAGCATCTCGCCGGCCTGTTCATCGGCCTGGAACTGCTTTCGGTGCCGGTCTATGGCCTGGTGGCGTACGCCTTCTTCAACAAACGCTCCCTGGAAGCCGGCATCAAGTACATGGTGCTGTCCGCAGCGGGCTCCGCGTTCCTGCTGTTCGGCATGGCCCTGCTCTACGCCGACGCCGGCAGCCTGAGCTTCAGCCAGCTGGCCGCTGCCGGTACCTCCAGCGTGCTGTCCCAGCTCGGCATCGGCATGATGCTGATCGGCCTGGCGTTCAAGCTGTCCCTGGTGCCCTTCCACCTCTGGACCCCGGACGTGTACGAAGGCGCCCCCGCGCCGGTAGCCGCCTTCCTGGCCACCGTCAGCAAGGTTGCCGTGTTCGCCGTGCTGCTGCGCCTGTACCAGCTATCCCCAGCCACCGCCGGTGGCTGGCTGAACGACCTGCTGACCGTGATCGCCATTGCGTCGATCATCTTCGGCAACCTGCTAGCGCTGGTGCAGAACAACATCAAGCGCCTGCTGGGCTACTCCTCCATCGCCCACTTCGGCTACCTGCTGGTGGCGCTGATCGCGAGCAAGGGCCTGGCGGTGGAAGCCATCGGCGTGTACCTCGCCACCTACGTGCTGACCAGCCTCGGCGCCTTCGGTGTGGTCACCCTGATGTCCACCCCCTACAGCGGCCGCGACTGCGACGCCCTGTACGAGTATCGCGGCCTGTTCTGGCGCCGTCCGTACCTGACCGCCGTGCTCACCGTGATGATGTTGTCCCTGGCCGGTATCCCGCTCACGGCTGGCTTCATCGGCAAGTTCTTCGTCATCGCCGCTGGTGTCGAATCTGGCCTATGGTGGTTGCTGGGCGCAATGGTCCTGGGCAGCGCCATCGGCGTGTTCTACTACCTGCGCGTCATGGTCACCCTGTTCCTGGTCGAGCCGAACCTGCGCCGCCACGATGCCGACATGCATTGGGCCCAGCGCGCTGGCGGCATCATGCTGCTGTTCGTGGCGCTGCTGGCCTTCTTCCTCGGCGTCTACCCGCAGCCGCTGCTGGACCTGGTCCAGCACTCCGGTCTGGTGGCTTTGGCCAACTGAGGCTGACCCCGAAAAACAAGAAACCCGGCGCTTGCCGGGTTTTTTGTGGGTGCTGGAAATGCCTGCGGCCGCTCAGGTGGGCCTGCACAAGCGCTCAACGCCGGACAACCGCCCGCGACAGAGGCCGCAACAGCGCACAAGGAAAAACGAAGCAGAGAACAGACCAGGTAGTCGATTGCCGAAAGCGGCATTATCGGCAGCGGCAGCGGAGACGCCGATGCTCAAGACTGGACGAACAGAGGGGACCGGGGCGGCGCGAACGAGCAACCCCGGTGAAATGGCTCAGATCCTGAACTGCTTCACCAATCCACCCAGGCTGTCGCCCAGTCGGGCCAGGCTGCGGGCGGTGTCCGCGCCATGGCGGCTTTCCTCGACCAGACGCTCACGGGTGTTCTTCACCTCATCTTCGGCGAGGCTGTGAATCACCTGGGTCACTGCACCGGACAGCACCAGCGCAAAGAGAATCACTGGCACCAGGGCCAACAGCAGGACTTTGGTCTTCAGGGTCAATCGCATGGAGCAATCCTCGGTAGGCAGAGCCAGCAAGCACAGCGGGGTTTGCGCTTTTTAGGCCACCCCGCCCCCCCCAAAAAATTACACAGGG
>NZ_JASATC010000053.1:0-32106 GCF_038440135.1 Pseudomonas sp. OTU5201
AACACCTTCACCAACCACTTAACCCATTGATCTACAAGGAGTTTTGCTTGGCTACTGCGCCGGAAGAGGTGCGCATTATAGGGATGCAGATTCTGCCGTCAACACTTATTTGAAAGGTTTTCCCATCATCCCTTCTCTCTATATAGAAGAGCACTTGCCCACCCCCGGATGAGGCTCACAGTTCAAACTCAGCTTCACACCCTCCGCCGACATGCGAGTGCCCTGGGAATCGTCGCGGGAGTTACTCAGGGACTTTTTCGCTTTTCATCGGCACTCGCGCATCCAGCCAACGCTGACGTTTAGAGAGCAAGGCGGACAGTCGCTCCTCAGCTCTCGCTCAACGTCATGAGAATGTCGGCATACCAGGTGCAGTTGAGTCCCAGTGCTTCGTCCTGCAGCAAGTCGCGGCTGCCCAGATCCAGACGTGCCGAGTGCACGCCGAGCAACATCCAGGGCAGATCTCCCAGCCCCTGGCACTCATCCGGCGCCCGCATCACCACAGGTGCTCCGCTGGTGCCGCGGTGGGTGCGCGCATCGGTGAGGAAGTAGCCTTGCCCCTGGAAACGCAGGCCGAACGACGACGCGACAATGGCGTGCCGCACCACCGGCATGTGATGCAGGCTGTCGTGGAAACCGAGGGGAAATCCGACCACCAGCAGCGCAGTGCCGACTTCGATAGGCTCTCCGGGCGTCTGCAGGTGCGTCGGCGTGAATGCGTGATAGACCATCGCACTCGGCAACGCCGGACGCTCCAGCTCGATCAGCGCCACATCGACCCCCCCCGCCGTATCCCGGCCCTGGCGCCACAGACTCTTGCCATCGCGATACAGCGGCACGGAAAAGCCACAGGCGCGCGCCATATCGTCACGATCGGTATGCAGTTCGATTTCCAGGCGATCAGGGAAATGCCGGCTCGGCGTATCCACAAGCACATGCCGGCTGGTGACCAGAAACAAGCGCTCGTCCCGCATAAAGAAGAAGCCGCTGGCGTTGGTGAGCACGCGGGATCCGGCCAGGGTGCAGATGCGCACGGTACTCAACAGCAGGGGTTCGATTACCGACATGGCGTAAGGTCCTTGAGCTCGCGCCGCTGGGACCGCGCGTTGGTGGAAGACGGGTATGCATGTCACGAGCATCCGCCTAGTTGGGCGGTTTGACCAAGAGAAACATGTCAATACGCCAGAAAAGACCTATCCGGTGGGTAGGACCGGTTGAGGAACGAACCCCATGCGAGCCGTGATCGTTGGGATTCATTCCTCTCTCCATCCGAATTACGAACTGTCTACCCGGCGCCCAGCTCCACGCGGGTGTCAATCCGGAAACTCCCCACCAGCCTGCGCAGCTCTCTGGACTGGCCATCCAGGCTTTCGCACACTACCAGTGCCTGTCGCTGACTGGCCTGGACCTGCTGGTTGAGTGTGGACATCTCGCCCACTTCACGGCTGATGGATTCGACCACCGCGCGTTGCTGTTCGGTGGCAGCGGCGACGCTGTCGCTACGCTGCACCAATTCGTCGGACTGGCGCAGGGTCGTCTGACTCGCCTTCACCGGCGGCGATGTCCTGCATGGCGCCTGTCATGCGCAGCAGCGGTCGCAACAACACACGCAGCAGCAGGCCAAGGGCGAGCAGGACCACCAGCACGGACACGGTCATGGCGATCAGCGCCGAATGGCTGAAGGCGTCCAGTTGCGCGTAGGCCAGGTCGCGGTCAACGGATAGGCCGACGTACCAGTCGGCGCCGGGCAGACCGGCTACGGGAATGAAGGTGTCGATGCGCACATGCCCGTCCACCTGGTGTGCTTGCAGTTCACGGCTGACCTTCAAGGGTTGCTTCGGGTCGATTTCGTCGAGGCGGCGGTTGATGAGTTCGGTCTGCGGATGCACGAGGATCTTTCCCTCGCCGTTGACCAGGTAGGCATAGCCCTTGCCCTGCAGGTCGACGCCGCCGACGATCTGCACCAGCGTGTCGATGGGCATGCCGGCGCCCACCGCGCCCTGCAGTTCCCCCGCATGCAGCACCGGCGCGGCAACGGCCATGATCATTTCCTGGGTCGCCGCATTCACATAGGGTTCGGTGAGCACGCTGTCGTTGCGCGCCAGCACGCGCTTGCACCAGTCACGCTCGCGGGCGTCGTAGCCGGCAGGCATCTCCTGTTGCGGGCGGATGCTGAAACTGCAGTCGGCGCGGGCGAGGTAGACCATGTTGAAGGTGCTCTTCAACACGTCCTGTGCGAAGGCCACGTCTGGCCCATGGGGATGCTGATGCCCGACGAGTATTCGCCGATCACCACCGGCACCTTGTCGACGCTCACCAGCTTGCGGGCGGCATTGATGGCAAGGTGTCGATCGGAATCTCGCCGGCCCCCCCGGCGCCCAGTTCCTTGCCGCGCTGGAACACTACGGCAAGCGCTACCCCAAGGTGCAATTGCAGATCCATGAGTCGCGCCCGTCCAAGCTGATGGAAGGCCTGCGCGAGGGCCAACTGGACCTGGCGCTCTGCTCCCAGCCGGCTAGCCGCTACAGCGATGGTTTCCATTGGACCGAGCTTTACGTGCAACCCACGGCCCTCGCGGCGCGCAAGGGACACCCCCTGCGCAACGCCCACTCGCTGGCCGAGCTGCGCGAGCAGCAATGGCTGCTGCAGGACTCGCTGGACAAGTCCCGCGTCGGCCTGATGTTCGAGGAGTTTCAGGTCCCCCCGCCCGAGCGCGTGATCGAGTGTACTTCGGGCGTGATGTTCTGCGAGCTGGCCCGCAACACCGACGTCATCAGCTACTGGCCGCTGCGCGTGCTGGAGTACGTGCAGAAACTCGGCCAGGAACTGGACGTGCTCTACCTGCAGGAGCAGGTGCCGCCACTGAACATCTCGCTGGTTTACCGCGACCAGGAGCTGATCACCCGCGAGGCCAGGGCGCTGGCCGACGAACTGGTGTTCGTCTTCAAGAATCCCCACGCAGCGAAGGTCGGGGACCTACAGCGTCTGGCGAAGTGAGCCGGGCGAACCCTGCTCGCGTAGGGGGTTCGGCGCACCCGCACGGTGCTACTATCGCTCACCGCTGCCTGGCCCCTGGCCCGTTCGGCAGATCAATCCCCCTCATTCCCCCCTGAAAAACCACGGGTAACCACCATGGAAATGGATTGGAACCAGGCCCTGCAGGAAAGCCTGAGCTGGCTGGCAGTCGCCTCCCTGATCACCATTGCCGCGTTCTCCGCCGCAGGAACTCTGGCGGTACGCTTCACCCGCTGGGGCGGCCAGTTCTGGCAGATCGCCGGCCCCTACCTCAGCCCGAAACACAGCTGGCGCCCTCTGCTGGTGTTCATCGTGCTGCTGGTACTGACGCTGTTCTCAGTGCGCATGAACGTGCTGTTCTCGTTCTGGTACAACGGCTTCTACAGCGCCCTGCAGGGGCTGGACCAGAAGGCGTTCTGGTACTTCCTCGGGGTGTTCTCGATCCTCGCCACCATCCATGTGCTGCGCGCGCTGTTCAACTACTACGTGACCCAGGCTTTCAGCATCCGTTGGCGGGTATGGCTCAACGACCGGATGACCGCCGACTGGATGAAGGGTGACGCCTACTACCGTGGCCAGTTCCTCGCCGAGCCGGTGGACAACCCTGACCAGCGTATCGAACTGGACGTGAACTCCTTCGTCACCGGCTCGGTGTCCCTCGCGCTGGGCGCCGTCAGCGCGCTGGTGTCGCTGGTGGCCTTCACTGGCATTCTCTGGGGCCTTTCGGCGCCCCTGGAAGTCGGCGGCGTGGAGATTCCACGGGCGATGGTCTTCGCCGTTTACATCTACGTGATCATCGCCACCTGGATCGCCTTCCGCCTCGGCCGCCCGCTGATCCGCCTGAACTTCCTGAACGAAAAGCTCACCGCGAACTTCCGTTACGCGCTGATGCGCCTGCGCGAATACGCCGAGAACGTGGCGTTCTACCAGGGCAACGACATCGAGCGGAACACGCTGCTGGGCCGCTTCACCGCGCTGATCAGCAACGTCTGGGCGCTGGTGTACCGAAGCCTGAAGTTCGACGGTTTCAACCTCGCCATCAGCCAGGTGGCAGTCGTTTTCCCCTTCATCCTGCAAGCCCCGCGTTTCTTCAGTGGCGCCATCAAACTGGGCGACGTGATGCAGACCTCCCAGGCCTTCGGCCAGGTGCAGGACTCGCTGTCGTTCTTCCGGACCTCCTACGACGCCTTCGCCCAATACCGCGCCACCCTCGACCGTCTCACCGGTTTCCTCGATGCCAACGAACAGGCACGCACCCTGCCCCGCGTTACCACGCACGAACAGGCCAAGGTGCTGGAAATCGAAGGCATGCAGGTGCTGCGCCCTGACGGCTTTCGGCTGCTGGCCGACCTGAACCTGAGCCTCGCGCCCGGCCAGGCGCTGCTGATCAAGGGGCCATCGGGCAGCGGCAAGACCACCCTGCTGCGCGCGCTGGCCGGGCTCTGGCCTTACGCCGAGGGTGCGGTACGACGCCCCGGCGGCAACCAGGCCCTGTTCCTTTCGCAGCGCCCTTACCTGCCGCTGGGGGACCTGCGCACGGCAATCGCCTACCCGGCCACCAGCGCCCCGGAAGACGAAGAGCGCCTCAAACAGGCACTGCGCCAGGTGAACCTCGCCCACCTGGCCGACCGACTCGACCTCAGCCAGGACTGGACGCGCATACTCTCCGTCGGCGAACAGCAGCGTCTGGCCTTCGCCCGGGTGCTGTTCAACCGGCCGCAGATCGTCTTCCTCGACGAATCCACCTCGGCCATGGACGAAGGCCTGGAGCACGCCCTCTACTCGCTGCTGCGCAACGAAATGCGCGACGCCATGCTGGTCAGCATTGGCCACCGCAGCACCCTGTCGCTTTTCCATACCCACCGCCTGGAGCTGGACGGTCAAGGCGCCTGGTCACTGATGGAACAGCAACCGGCGCTCGAGGCGAACGTCTAGTCCGTCCCATTCGCGCCCAGGCCAGCATCGAGCGCAGTCACAACCTACGAAAAAGCCCTTGGGGATCAGCGATCCCCAGGGGCTTTCTGCATGGGCTCTCCGCGAATGACACGCGGAACGCCCGACCTGCCGCTCCAACTCGGTGTCCAGCCGTGCCAGCTCGATGCCGGCCTGGACGGATTCCTCGCTCGCGGCGGCGCTCTGTTCAGCGCGACAGGTGGCTGGAGAACTGCCCAATGGCGTTGACCACGCGTTGCGCGCCGTCCTGGATTTCGACGATGGCGGTGCCGGCCTGGCCGGACAGCTCAAGGCCCAGCTCGGCTTGCTGCCGACCGCGATCGATCATGGCGACGGCACGCTCGGCCAGTTGCTGGTTCTGTTCCACTACCTTGGTGATTTCCACGGTGGCCGAACTGGTGCGCGAAGCCAGTTGGCGAACCTCGTCCGCCACCACCGCGAAGCCACGCCCCTGCTCGCCGGCACGGGCGGCTTCGATGGCGGCGTTGAGGGCCAGCAGGTTGGTCTGGTCGGCGATCCCGCTGATGCTCTTGACGATGGCGCCGATGACCTGCGACTGCTGGTCCAGCGCTTCGATGCCCTGCACCGCTTCCTGCATGCGGATGGCCAGCTCACGCATGACATCCACCGTCTGCTGAACCACGGCGGCGCCGCGCTGTGCGCTGTCATCGGTGCCCCTGGACGTCTCCAGGGCGATGCCGGCGGCCTCTGCCACGGCCGCTTCGCGGTTGACCTGGTCGGTGATCACGGTGGCAAATTTGACCACTTTGTAGAGGCGGTCATGGGCGTCGATGACCGGGTTGTAGGAGGCTTCCAGCCAGACCGTGCGGCCGTGACGATCCACACGTTTGAAGCGATCGGCGACGAATTCGCCGCGACGCAGCTTGTCCCAGAAGGCCTGGTACTGCGACGAGTTGTACTCAACCGGCTCGCAGAACAGGCGGTGATGCTTGCCACGGATCTGCTCCAGGCTGTAACCCATGGCGTCGAGGAATCTGTCGTTGGCGGCCAGCACCTCACCGTCCAGGTTGAACTCGATCACCGCCGTGGAGCGCTGCAAGGCGTTGATCAGGTTCTCGTGCTCGCGGGAGGTCTCGATGGTGCGGGTCAGGTTGCTGGCGTAGATGGAAAAGCGCTGGAGCCTGCCAGCGCTGTCGCGGATCGGCTGCAGGATGCAGCGCAGCCAGGCCTCTTCACCGTCGCCTCGCAACAGACGCACGACTCCGGCCAAGTGCTCGCCGCGTTCCAGCGCAGTCTTCACTTTCAGATGGAAGTCCAGGCCACGCACGTGTTCGGGGATCAGCTCCAGCAGGTTTTTGCCGAGCAATTGGTCGGCGCGGTAGAGCATCTCTTGCTCGAAGTGTGCGTTGACCGACTCGATGCGCCCACGCGCGTCGAGGTAGAGCGCGAGCATTTCCTCATCGAGGCTGGCGCGGACCTGCTGGAGGGAGGACAGCTCTTCGCGCAGGCTGAGCAGTTCCTGTTTCAAACGGGTGTTGAACATGTCGGGGCTCGGGGAGGTATCAATATGCATCCTGCATCGGCAGTACTGGCGGCTTCTTGAGGCCCCGGACACGCCCTGGCGACCGTCAGGAGCGTTACTGCGAAATGCGTCTGGAGGAATAAGGTATGGCTGGCCTGCAGAGGATCGCTGGCGCGATGAAGGTGGGTGACATCCGTGTCTGATTGCATTCTGCCACTAGCCAGTCAGGCGGCGCCACAACTAAAAACGGTTCTCGTTACCCGTGATGGGAATGGCGGTAGCTTTCCGCGTCGTCGAGGGTGGGATCGAACCGCGGATCGTCTGGATCGCGCTCCAGCTCCAGGTCGATGTAATCGGGGTCGATCAGCCAGCGCGGAAAGTCACGCTGCCCCTTTTTGTCATTGCCGGAAATGCCGCTTCTTCGCTCACTTTTCATGCTGCACCTCTCGAAACCGACAGGGTCGTTACCCATTTGAGTCGGCAGCACGGCACGGCGTTCAAGGCCATCGGTCGCGACGTCGAACACCGAGCCATGCCCGTGGCACATACCCGTAGGGGCGAATTCATTCGCCAAGGGCCGCACAGCGGTCCCGTAGGTTGGCGCCGAGCGTAGCGAAGCCCAACGTCTGGCCCCCAAAGCAAAGGCACCAGCCCCTTGCGAAGCTGGCGCCTGGAACAAGAAAGCGGGGCCGGTGTGAGGGCACCGAACCCCGGTGGACGATGCGGCGATGCGAGCAGGATCGCAGCCCGGCCACAAGGATCTCCTCCTCCCGTACTGGCGAGAGGGAGTGCTAGGGAACAGTGGCACCAGAAGGCGCCGGAGCGTGGTGGCGGATCAGTGACGGCGATCCGGCCGGACCAGGCCCAGTTTTTCGATTCGGTAGCGCAGCATGTCCCGCGTCAGGCCCAGCAGGCGGGCGGACTTGGTGACGTTCCAGTCGGTCTTGTCGAGCATGCGGATGACCAGGCCCCGCTCATCCTCGGGCTCGGCGCCACTGCCGTTGCCGTTGCCGTTGCCATGGGTGCGGTAGTGACTGGACGACTCGTCCACCAGGCTCGGGCAAATGTGCAGCTGTGCGGCGTTCACCTGTTGACCCTGGGCCAATAGCACGGTCTGTTCGAGCATGTTGCGCAGCTCACGCACGTTGCCTGGCCAACTGTAGCTCTGCAGAAGGTGTTCGGCCTCGGTGGTGAACTGCAGCCCCGGCTTGCCATAGCGCTTGCCGTGCTGCTTCAGGAAATGCCGGGCGAGCAGCAGGATGTCCTCGCCACGTGCGTACAGGCGCGGCACGCGGATGGAGATGATGCGCAGTCGGAAGAACAGGTCCCGGCGGAATTTACCCTGCTGCACCATCTGCTCCAGGTTGCAGTTGGTGGCGCTGATGATGCGCAAGTTGACCTTGCGCTCCTTCACCGAGCCGATGCGGCGGATGGTGCGGTCCTCCAGCAACTTGAGCAGCTTGGCCTGGAGCACCAGGTCCATTTCGCCCACTTCGTCGAGGAACAGGGTGCCGCCGTCAGCCGCCTCCACCAACCCCAGGCGACGCTCCTTGGCATCGGTAAAAGCGCCCTTCTCATGGCCGAACAGTTCGGCTTCCAGCAGGTGCGCGGGAATCGAGGCGCAGTTGAATTCGACGAAGGGTCCCTTGCTGCGGCAGCCGTCGAAGTGCAGCGCACGGGCGATCAGCTCCTTGCCGGTGCCTGTCTCGCCCTCGACCAGCACCGCCGGCAACTCGGCATCGACCATACGGCTTTCGGCATCGAGCAGCTGGCGCACCATGGATTTGACTTCGAGCATCGCCGGCGACTCGCCGATCAACGCGTCGAGGCCGGCGTCCTGGGCCGCGCGGCTCTGGTAGAAATCCAGCTTGTGCTCCATGCGTTGGGTTTCCAGGGCCTTGTCCAGCAGCAGCTTCAGCTCGGCCAGCGCCACCGGTTTGGTCAGGTAGTGGAAGGCGCCCGCCTTCATCGCCTGCACCGCATCCTCGATGTTGCCGAAGCCGGTCATCATGATCGGCTTGATCTGCGGCGCGCTGATGCTCACCTGGCGGATCAGCTCATGGCCGCTCATGCCCGGCAGGGAGTTGTCGGTGAGCAGCACGTCGGGCACCTGGTCCTGCAGCAGCTCCAGCGCCTCTTCGGCCGAGTGGCAGACCAGCGCCTCGAAGTTCTTGCGTTCGAGGTAGACCTGGATGTTGCCGGCCAGCAGCTCGTCGTCTTCGACAATCAGTACGCTGTGTTCCATCACCCCCGCCCCCCAGCGACCTTGAAGCTCAGGCAGATGCGGGTGCCTTCCCGCTCGCGGCTGGTCAGACTGACCTTGCCGCCGAAGCGTTCCATGATGCGTTTGACCATCACCAACCCCACCCCCAGCCCACCCTGCTTGGTGGTGTAGTAGGGCTTGAAGGCCAGGGTTTCCTGCTTGCGCGTCATGCCCTGGCCGGTGTCGGTAATGGCCAGCATCAGGTGCTTGCCGGCGCTGTCAGGCTTGACCTCGATACGCAGCAGGCCGCCGTTGGGCATCGCCTCGATGGCGTTGGCGAACAGGCTGTTGAGCACCTGCGCCAGCAGCACCCGGTGGCTGACCACCGCCGGCGCCGCCTCGGCATGGAACTCCACCCGCACGCCGCTATGGCGGATCTGCTGATCGAAGCCATGCAAGGCTTCGTTGATCACCGCAATCGGCTCCACCACCTCGAAATCACCGGAGAGCGGCCGCGCCGAAATCAGCAGCTCGCGCACCCACTTCGACATGCGATCCACCTGGCTGATGATGTCAGCGATGTTCTTCTGCACCGGCGGGGCCACCAGCTCCTGGGCCAGTTCAGCGCTGGAACGGATCGATGCCAACGGGTTGCGCAAGCTGTGGGCCACCGCGGAGGACATCTCGCCCAGGGCGACGAAGGTCTCGTTGGCGATCAGTTGGCTCTGCTGCTGGGCCAGCAGGCCCGAGGCACGGCGCACGATCCAGAACAGACCGAAGTAAATCAGGCCGCCGCCAATGGCGGTGGCCAGCCAGATCAGCACGAAGCCTCGCTGGATGCGCTGCACCAGGTCGCGGGGCTCCTTGTAGATTTCCACTACCGAAGCGACATTGCCCTGGTCGTCCAGCAGCGGGATGTAGTTCTCGATGAACAGGGTGCGCGGCGCGCGGAGAAACTTCTGCTCGCTGCGCCCACCGGTGACCTCGTCATAACTGGAAGCCACCTGCATCGGCGACGAGAAGGCTTGTTCCAGGTCCTCGTTACCACTCATGTCCTTGCCCACCAGCGCCGGGTTGGTCGACCACACGATCACCCGGTCGGCACCGTAGATATTCGCCAGCAGGGCATCAGGCAGCATGGAAATGTGGTCGAGGAATTCGTTGCGCGCCCGCTGCCGTGCTTCCAGCATGCTTTGCGGATGGTGGCCATCCTGGCGGGCATCCAGCAGCTCGCCCATGGTCATGCTCGCCGGCAGCGCCACATGGCGGATCTCGGCCTGGGCGATGGACTGAATGAACTGCGAGCTGAGCATGGCATCGCGTTCGATGCTCTCGGTCACCACGAAACGCGTGGAGATGATCCCGAGGCCGATGGCCACGCTCGCGATCACCACCAGACTGACCAGCGAGAACCAGCGCAGCAGGTTGAACTGCGGAGGTGGCGAGTCGCCGGCCTTGCCGGTTGCGTACTTATCCCAGATCACCGACAGAGCGCTCATGGAAACCTTCCTATGCGTTGCGTGATGGGTTCGACCCGTCGTGCCAACCGGGCGGCCTTGGACGCAGGTACCAGTGCATAAACCAGGCCCGTTTTACCGGATTGGCGTAAAAGCCCCGTGCCATGCGGCCTCCCCCGATTCACCCGATTCACCCGATTTTCCCCCACTCCCCCAACCACCCCCAGATTCACCCAGTAGTGGGGAGACTCACCCACCTGCCCAGCGCCGTTGGCGAGTGCCTCCAGCATGGCCAGAAGCCTTGCAGGATGCGGCTTGGCGAGGTGATTCGGAAACACTGGCACGCTCGTTGCGGAGGGCCGGTCAGCCAGCCTGTGGCGCAGCAAATCCGCAGGGAGGGCCCCCACATTGCAAGAGGGAAAGCTCATGCAACGCAAACTCGCCAAGGCCACCACCTCGATCTTCCTCGTGGTCGCCGCAGAACACGTAACCGCCGCCCTGTACGCCGTTGACGAGGGCCCCTACAACCCCGACATTGGCTCCTTCGCCGCCTGGTACCAGGACACCCACGGCCGGACGCTGGACCTGTGCCTGTCCAAGACCATCAGTTCCCGGGCAGGCGGCGCGCCTGGCGCCCCGGCCTACATGTGCTCGTTGCTGCCGGAGCCGGGCGTCTACGACGACACCCAGCCGCTGGCATTCCCCACCAACTTCCCGCCGGAAGCCTTCTGGTTCACCGCCGACGCCTCCATCGCCGACGCCGCCAGCGGCATCGACCTCAACTTCGGCGCGGCGCTGGAAGCCGCCTTCGCGGTGGAAAATCCGGCCGAGGGCGACCAGATCAGCTTTGCGCGGATCCGCATCCGGGTGGATGTCCCCACCATCGGCACCTACACCGTCACCCATCCCTATGGCGTGGAGGTTTTCGAAGTCACCGCGGATGACTTCGGCGATGACGGCGGCCGGGCGATCAACATGACCCGCGACATTGGCATCGGCGCCCCGAAGACCTACAACGGCGCGCTGGGTGGCGACATCGGCCCCTTCCTGCGCAGCGTCAACGGCCCCTACACCGAGGTGAACCCGGAAACCGGCCTGTCGGAGCGCTTCATCGGTGATCCCAACCTGAACGAACCGGTCACCGGCAGCCCCTTCGACACCAACTACGTACGCATCCAGGGCCCGGGCGGCATCGACCTGCGCACCAACCTTTTCTCCGTCTCCGGCAAGTTGTCCGATGTGGTCCGGCCAACCCCGGTGATTGTGCAGCGCTCCACCTACTCGCGCAGCGCCGGCGAAACCGGAGCCAGCGCCCAGCAGGACGTCTTCATCATGGCGCCACCGCCCCCCGGCACCGCCAGCTACGAAGACAGTGCCGCCACGACGGTGCCCATGACCGAAGCCAACGCCACTGGCAACTGGTACGGCCAGTCGAGCAGCAACCCGGCGCTGCCGGCCAGCGTCTCGATCACCGCCGACAACAGCGTCGCCATCCCGGAAAGCACGCCCACCACCCAGGCCGCCCCGCTGGTCGATCTGGTTCACATCCAGCGTGCCGAATACAACCTGAACTCCGGCGAGCTGACCGTCGTAGCCAGCAGCAGCGACGAAACCTCGCCGCCGGCGCTCACCGCCACTGCCAGCAGCGGTGCCGCCATCGGCACGCTCAGTGGGGACGGCGCCACCAAGACGCTCACCACCGGCATCACGCCCACGCCCCCCGCGACGGTGACCGTCACCTCGGGCAGCGGCGGCAGTGATACCGAAGAAGTGGTCATTCTTCCCTAAGCGAACCCAGAGCCGAGCGCTCAAGCGCCAGGAGGCAACATGAACAAGTGGCCCTGCCTGCTTCTCACCACCCTGGGTCTCGCCGTCGAGGGCATCGACATGGCCGAGGCCGCCCTCAAGGCGGTCGACCCGGGCCCTTACACCGCGTCCACCGGTTACTTCCCGCAGTGGTACCAGGACAACGACAACCTCAGCCTGGAACTCTGCCAATCCAAGGCCCAGAGCCCACTCGTACCCGGGTCTTACATGTGCACCCTGATACCGGAGCCGGGCGTGTTCGACGACACCCAGCCGATGGTCTTCCCCAATAACTGGCCCAGTGAACTCTTCTGGTTCATCGCCGAAACCGCCATTCCCGCCGTGGGCGGCAGCAACTACGAGCTGGAGGTGTACACCGCCGCCATCGAGGCTGCCTTCGCCCTGGAACTGCCCCGCGTCGGCGACCAGCAGAGCTTCGCGCGTATCCGCATCCGCGCCAGCATCCCCACACCCGGCACTTACACGGTCACCCACCCCTACGGCGTGGAAACCTTCAACGTGACCGCGGCGGACATTGCCGACGGAGGCGGCCGCCGTGCGATCAACATGACCCGCGACATCGGCATCGGCGCGCCAGGGATCTTCAACGGTGCCCTCAACGGCGACGTCGGTCCGTTCCTGAAGGGGCCTGGTGCGCCCTACCCGGCCACCAACCCGGAGACCGGTGAAGAGGAGCTATTCATCGGCGACCCCAACGTCCCGTCAACAGTGACCGGCAGCCCCTTCGGCACCAACTACGTCGAGATCAACGGGCCGGCGGGCACCATCCGCACCGAGCTGTTCTCGGTCTCCGGCAAGATCTTCGACTCGCGCTCCGCCACCCCGGTGGAAATCGAACGCGCCAGCTACCGGCGCACCAGCCAGGGCACCCGCCTGGAGGTGTTCGCCAACGGCCCGGCCAATTCCGAGTTCTGCTACCGGGAAACCCTGGAACTGGTAGAGGGTGGCACTCAGCCTGCCTGCCTGGCAGAGATGGTGAACGACGGCAGCGGCTTCTTCTTCGCCCACAACCCGGCACCGGGGGTTCTCCCGCCATTCGTGGTGGTCACCGGTACCGATCCGTCCGGCCTCACCAAACCCACGTCGGTCTCCCGTGAGGTCACGGACGTGGTGAAAGTCAGCACCGCCCGCTACAACTGGGCCGATCGCTCGCTGACCATCGAAGCCAGCTCCAGCGATGAGGTGCAGATCCCCGACCTCGCCGCCCAGGGCTTCGGTCGCCTGACCAAGGCCGGTACCCTGCAGAGCCTGCGGGTCACCGACCTGGCCCAGCCGCCAGCGGTCGTCACGGTGAAATCCGCTGCAGGCGGTGCCGACACCGAACCTGTCGTGGTGGTCGGCAACGCACCGGAAGAAGTGCCCAACCAGGCACCGGTGGCCAACGCGGACAGCGCCAGCACCAGCTTCGGCGTACCGGTGACCATCGCCGTACTGACCAACGACAGTGACGCCGACGGCGACCTGCCACTGTCCATCACCGGGCTGACCCAGCCGGCCGACGGCCAGGGCAGCGTGGCCCTGAACGGCAGCACCGGCGTGGTCTATACACCGCCACCGGTGGTCAACAGCCCGCTCACCGCGACCTTCACCTACCGCGCGATGGACGTGCGCGGCGAGGCGTCGGCGCCGGCTACGGTCACCGTGAGTGTCAGTCCCAACCAGCCACCGGTGGCCCTGCCCGATACCGGCAACACACTGGGCGTGCCGCTGACCCTGAACGTGCTGACCAACGACAGCGACCCGGAAGGCAACACACCGCTCTCCGTGGTCAACCTGACCCAGCCGGGCAACGGACAGGGCACCGCCAGCACCGACGGCACCAGCATCACCTACACGCCGCCGGCCACGGTCACCAGCGCCTTCACCGCCAGCTTCACCTACCAGGTGCAGGACGCTTTCGGCGCCCTCTCCGCCCCGGTCACGGTGACGGTCCAGGTGTCGCCACCGCCGGCCACGGCCGAGAACCTGACGGTAGCCACCGCCGAGTTCACCCTCCGCTCCAACAACCGCGTCACCTGGAGCCTGACCGGCCAGAGCTCGATCACCACCGGCAACAGCATCCGCGTGCAGGTGACCACCACCACCGGCCCGCTGGACCTGGGCACCGTGGCGGTACCGCTGGGCGGACGCTGGCGGCTTTCGGTAACCACCACCAACGTGGTTCCGAGCGCGAACCCGACGGCCACCATCACCTCGTCCCACGGCACGGTGCGCACCGTGACCCTGGCGCCCCGTTAGGAGCCGGCCATGAACACCGCCACCGCGCTGCGCATCGCCGCCCTGCTCGCCTTCGGGCTGGGCAGCGGCGCGCTGCCGGCGGCGGACCTGATGGAGAACTTCGACCTGGCCGGTAGCAACGCCGACCTCGCCAGCCCGCATGGCGCTCCGTTGGACCAACAGGCCCTGGTGCGCCAACTGGGCGAAGCGAACGTCGCGTTGCTGACGCAGGACGGCCAATCGCTGCTGGGGCAGATCATCCAGAACGGCAGCGACCAGGAGGCCTACATCCTCCAGGAAGGTGTGCAGAACCTGGCGTCCATCTCCCAGCAGGGCACGGGCAACCAGGCCTACATCTCTCAAAGCGGCGCTTACAACCGGGCCGAGATAGACCAGGCAGGCGCCAACAACAGTGCATCCATCGTGCAGTCCGGGGACGGACTGAACAGCAGCGTTACCCAGTATGGAAACGGCCTCAGCGTGCAGGTGATCCAGCACTGAAGGCGCACTCACGATCCGAACGACTCGCAGGGAACCATCCCCAGGAGGCAATACCATGTTCCAGTACAAACCACTCGCCGCCGCGATCCTGGCCCTGGCCAGCATCCAGGCCTTCGCCGACGACAGCCTCTCGACCCAGACCCAGAACGGCCTGGAAAACGTAGCCGAAGTGCAGCAGGCCGCTGCATCCTTCAGCAGCGCCACCCAGAACCAGCTCGGTGAAGACAACAACGCCTACGCCGACCAATCGGGCGGCACCGGCACGGTGACCCAGACCCAGGACGGCACCTACAACGCCTCCACCGGTGTGCAAGGCTCGGAAACCGAAAGCCAGATCACCCACACCCAGAGCGGCAACTGGAACAGTGCCCACAGCGAACAGTGGTCCAACCAGAACAGCCAGGCCACGGTGACCCAGGACGGCGGCTTCAACGCTGCGTTCAGCTTCCAGGACAGCCAGGTCGCCAGCACCATCGACATCAACCAGCTCGACCAGGAAAACATCGCCGATGCCGAACAGACATTCGGCGCGGACAACACCACCACCATCAACCAGAGCGGCACGCACAACCAGGCTGGCACCTGGCAGGTGGACCAGACCAGCAGCCGCGTCGACGTCCAGCAGTCCGGTAGCGATAACGAGGCCTACATTGACCAGACCGGCCCCGGCCTCGCCAACCAGGCCGTGATCTTCCAAAGCGGCGAGACCGGCTACGCGGAAATCTGGCAGACCGAGCAGGAAGGCAGCCAGGCCTCCATCGACCAGGGCGGCGGCGCCCTCAACGAAGTGGTCGTCGACCAGAGTTTCGGCACGGGCAACCTGGCCACCATGACCCAGACCGGCAACGCCAACGCCGCCTGGGCCGACCAGTACGCCACCACCGATTCCGTCAGCGCCGTCACCCAGACCGGCAACGGCAACCTCAGCCTGACCTACCAGGAAGGCGTCAACCTCAGCCTGACCGTGGACCAGAACGGCAACGACAACAACATCTATGCCAGCAACTGGCAGGGCGCCCAGGAAGGCGGCCAGTTCGGCAACGACCAGACCGCGGACCTGAGCCAGAACGGCAACGGCAACACCGCCAACTTCACCCAGGAAGGCAACTTCAACGAGCTGTATTTCGACCAGACCGGCGACGACAACACCCTGGTGGTCGCCCAGCGTGACGGCGGCAACATCGCCGAGGGCTCCAGCGAAGGTATCGGCAACAGCGTGGAAGTCGACCAGTCCGGCAGCGACAACCTGAGCCAAACCTTCCAGAGCGCAGGTGGCGGCAACAGCGCCAGCATCACTCAGGCCGACATGAACAACGTTTCCGTCGTCACCCAGGTGGGCTGGGACAACCAGGCCTTGGTCACCCAGAGCAACTTCAACCAGAACTCCGTCATCGACCAGACCGGCACCGGCAACAGCGCCATCGTCGTCCAGCAATAATCCCCCGAAGCCGCCGCCCCATTGTGGGCGGCGGTCTTTTTTCCCATGCTCCTCGCCGCCCTGCTGGTCAGCGCCAGCCTCCAACTCCAGCCCCAGGCCCCTGGCCAGGCCGACCTGCGCCTGTGCTTCGAACCTCCCAGCCCCCATGTGCGCTACGAACTCCTGGTCATCGCCCAAGGCCCAGCCGGCCGCAGCCAGTCACGCCAGAGCGGTGTGGCCGAGCGCGCCTGCCCCGTGCAAAACCGCCTTAACCTGTCCGTCAAGACGCGGGTAGAAGCTCGGCTCACGTGGTGGGTCGACGGGGTGGAACAGAAAGAGCGGGTGGAATGGGTTCAGTTGTAGGCCCCCGCGCACATGAGGGCTCTCCTTGTGCGGGCGAATTCATTCACGATGTCTGTGTTAGCCAGTGCGAAAGATTTACCAACGGGCCAAGAGCCTTGTAGGAGCTGGCTTGCCAGCGAAACGGGGCCATTCGCTGGCAAGCCAGCTCCTACGGGCACTGCAGCTACCTACAACGCGAAGCGAAGCCCAACACCATGCCTCGCCCCTGCACGTTGAGCTGCGCAGCACTCAGTTCATAGCGTGGGCTGAATGATGGGGATCGCTTCGCTCCACGCCATCCTACGGGCTCGGAAAGCGTATTTGAGCGGCCCGGTATGGCGGCGCTGTCGCGTTACGGGATCGAAACCTGCGCCCCCATGTATTTCTTCAGCGAGGTCTGCTCCACCGGCTGGTCGCCGGAAGCGTGCCAGAGTTGGCGTTCCACCCCCTGGGCGATGAGGTGGGCCACAGCGGACTCGATGGCCGAGAGTACGCAGAGCTGCGCCGGTTCGTTGGTCGTATAGCCGGCTTCGGCTTCCAGCAGTTCCTTGAATTCGATGAACTTGAACACGCTGGCGCTCTGCCCCACCGAGTAGATGGTCTTGGTGGTCATCACGTTGGCCAGCACCGTACCGCTGCGCACGTCCACCGCGCGCAGGTTCACCGAGACCTGGTCGACCCGGTACTCGTGGGAGGCGCCGATGCCGAGGTAGCGGGCCCCCTCGCCGCCGCTGCGCACGTTGGTGTCGTAGGCGATGATGCCGCCTTCCAGCAACAGGTTGGCGGCCTGCAACGGCGGTAGCTGGGGCTGGATGTTTGCCGGGGTGTTGGGCTTGTTCTGCGAGGCGCGGATGATCTTGCGCTCGGTCAGCACGTTCTGCAGCCCCTCGCGTTCCAGCACCATGAACCAGCCGCTGGCCTGCAGCGCATCCACCAGCATGCTGGCAGCGCCCTGGGTGACGCTGGTGGAGAAGGAGCTGGCCGGGGTCGGTTTGTACTGGCCGGTCTGATCGCGGAAGCCGTACACCGCTGCCACCAGGCGCCCCTTCGGCCGGGGCAGGTTGAGCAGGTCGTAATAGGTCGAGGCGCGCGGGGTCAGGGTCGGGGTCTGTCCTTCAGTATCAGCCGACATCGGCTGGCGCAGACCGCAGCCTTGCAGGGTGGCGAGCAGCAGGACCAGCATCAGCACTCTGTTCATGGTCGTGGCTTCCTGTCGATGCCTGGATTAGGGGAGCAGGCCGTTGACGACGACTTCCGAGACCTCGCCGGTGGCGCGATCGGTGATTTCGATGGTCAGCTGACCACCGTCGTCGATCATGTTGATGATGAAGGACTCGGTGGTGAGGCTGCCGGTATTGCCCTCCTCGATGTTGGTCAGCAGTTGCGACAGCAGGCGCGATTCCAGGGTGCTGGTGAATCGCTCCAGGGCACTCTGCCGGCTCGCCGTGGAACGGGCATCCGGGTCGTCGTGATCGTTCTGCGCCTGGGCGTTGTTCAGCAGCCAGGTGCCGTTCAGCGGGTTACCACCGAACGCCGGGTTGACCGGGGTGTACACCAACTCGGTGGCCTGGACCGTACCGACCAGGCCGAACCCGAGCAGCCACAGGGAAAGTCTGTTCTTGTTCATAGCTCGTCCCTCTCCATGTCGTGCGTGTCTTGCAAGAGGCGCTGCAGCTTCTGCTGGGCGATGGCCTCCAGCACCATGTCCGCCGCTGCGTAGGCAGCAGGTTTCAGTTCAGCGGTGTTCGGCGGGAGAAACTGGCGGTAGAGCACACGCTGTTCGTACTCCACCCAGATCAGGCTGCCCCAGCGGGCATCGGGGCGTTCACGCACCACCAGGTTGAAGTCCAGCTTGCTGGTGTCACGCAGGCGCTCGCTGAAGGAACGGTAGAAGTCGTGGCCGATGTGGGAAATCGTGTAGTCGACGATGAAACCCATGAACTCATCTTCTTCCGCGTGTGCCGCGCCCAGCGCACAGCAGAGGATGAGAACGGCGAGCATCGGCGTGCGCTTCATGGCGTCGCCCTCGCCGGGGTGCCTTCCATGAAGGCTTTCTCGGCGACGAAGCGCCAGTCGGCATAGCTGCCCGTGCCCTCGAACTCCACCCATTGCGCGGGGAAGTGCGCCTGTTTCATCGGCCGCTGGCGGGCCTGGCTGTAGATACCGGCGATGCGTCCGTCGAAGGAGCGGACCAGGCCCCAATCCGTGCTGCCGGTCATGGGATCGGGATAGAGCTGCCTCAGGTGCCGCACGGTCTGCGGGAAGCGGTTGTCTTCCAGCAGGTCTTCCAGGGCGGCGGGGTATTGCGCCACGCCGGGCGAAACCCGGTAATAGCTGCGCAGGGCCTGGGCGTACTGGCTGCCGACCCAGAGCAGGTCGCGCTCGCGGGCACGCTGGCTGGCGGTGGACCAGAGCTGTCCCGCGCCGGCCAGGCCCATCCCCATCAGCATGATGAGGAAGAGCACGCCGAGGTAGGTGAAGCCCTGCTCACCAGTCCGCATAGAGGCTCCCGTCCCGCGCCCGGCCAAGGGCGCCGCTCTTGATGTCATAGACGCTGCCCGGCGCACCTTCCGGGGGCGGCAGTACCACCCACAGATCATTGCGCTCGGTCATCGGGTCCAGCGGCAGGGCGCGCAGGTAGCGCTGGGCAACCAGCTCCTCTATCGATTCAGGATAGCGCCCGGTGTCGCCGTAGAACTGGTCCAGGGACTCGCGCATCACCGCCAGGCTCTGGCGCAGGGTGGTCTCCTTGGAGTTCTCCAGGCTGGAGAAGTAGCGCGGCACGGCGATGGTCATCAGGGTGGCGATGATGGCCATGACCACCAGCAGTTCGATGAGGGTGAAGCCCTTCTGCCGTGTCATCGTCACCACTCCCGGTACGGCGTGCCGTTGAGGCCGCGGCCATCGGCCTGCGAGTAGACGTCGAACACGTCCGCGCCGGGGCGCGGGTCGTCCGCCGGGCTTGAATAGGCGCGCAGGCCCCAGGTTTCCGTTGCGTCGAGACGGGCATCGGCGAAGGGATCGCGGGGAATCCGCCGCAGGAAGTAGATGCGCTCGCCCTTGATGCTGCGCAGGTCGCGCACGCCGTCCACCAGCACCTGCAGCGACGGTGGATAGCCGGAGCTGGAGGCGGACTTCTCGATATGCCCGGCATCGGCCGCCAGCTTGTAGGCGTCTATGGCGTCGCGGATCTCGTAGAGGGCGATCTTGAGATCCTGTTCCTTGCTCCGACGGATCACGGTCTCGGCCAGCGGGGCGGCCATGCTGGCGAGCAGGCCGAGAATGGCCATGGCGATCACCAGTTCGATCAGTGAAAAGGCGGCTTGGCGTTGCATGGCTCAGGGCCTCCCGTTAACAGGGGCGGGGCTGACCACCACCGCCGGTGCATCGGGCAGATCCACGCCCAGCGCCTCCACCGGCCCCCGCACAGTCGGCACGCGCATGCTGCTTTCGGTACCGGACGGGAACTCCATGTCGTAGGGGCTCTGGTACGGCAGGTTGCGCACGATGCGCGGGGTGATCGACAGCACAAGTTCCGACTTGGCGACCTTGTCGTTGTTGCTGCCGAACAGGCGGCCAAGGCCGGGGATGTCGCCGAGGCCGGGAATCTTGTTGCCGCTGTTGGCCTGGTCGTTGCGCACCAGGCCAGCCAGCACCTGGGTTTCGCCATCGCGCAGGCGCAGGGTGGTCTGCGCGTTGCGGGTATCCACCTGGACCGGAATGGTGCCCGCCTGGGTCGGCGCCAGCGGCGTGGCGTTGCTCACCTCCAGGGCAATCTTGATCGCCACCTCGTTGTTCAGGTGCACCGTCGGCTGCACCTCAAGCTTCAGGCCGACGTCGAGGTAAGTGATGCTTTCGGTGATCACGGGGCCCTGGGTGGACGGCACCGAGGTGGCGCTGACGATGGGAACCCGCTGGCCGATATGGACGCGCGCCTGCTCGCGGTTGCTGACGCGGATCACCGGGCTGGCCAGGGTGTTCACGTCGTTGTCCTGGGCGTTGATCTTCAGCTGCGGCGAAGGGTTGATGCTGATGCGACCCGAGTCGATGCCCTTGAGCTGGTCGAGGATGGTCACCGGCGAGCCGTCGTCGTTGATCACTCCGAAGGTGTTGGGCCATTGCAGGCCGAGGTCGAGGATGCGCTGGCGGGACACTTCCATCACCTCCACCTCCAGCACCACCTCGGGGTTGGACTGGTCCTGGGCCAGGAACAGCTTCTCGGCCATGCGCACAGCGTCGGGGGTATCGCGCATGGTCAGGGTGTTGAGACGTTCGTCGATGAACACATCGCGGGTTTTCAGCAGGGTCTTGACCAGGTTCATCGCCGTCGCCGCGTCGGTGTTGGTCAGGTAGAAGGTGCGCATCACCAGGTCCTGGTAATCCTTCAGTTTCTGCGGCGAGTCGGGGTAGATGACGATGGTGTTGTCGTTCACCACCCGTTGGTGCAGCTGGTTCTGTTGCAGCAGCAGTTCCACCGCATCCTCGATCGGCACCTCACGGACGAAGATGGTGGCCTTCAGCTGCGGGGGCACATCCTTGTCGAAGATGAAGTTCAGCCCCGAGGTCTGCGCCAGCACTTCGAAGATCACCTTCAGATTGGCATCGCGAAACTCCAGGGTCACCGGCCGATCCAGGCGCGAACGCAGTTGTGGATAAGGCGCGGAGGAGCGGGCCTGGACGACTTCGAGGCTGCGTTGCAGTTCGCGCGCGCCTTCATGTTCCGGGTCCAGGGCGAAGATGCCGCGCACCTGGCGCGAGGCCCCGACCACGTCCCCCCGGCGCAGGGCGGTCTGGCCCTGGCGCAGCATGTCCTGGATGTTGCGTTGCTGCTCGATCAGGTGCAGGCCGTCCAGCGCCCGCTGGTTGTGTTGCTCGATACGCAGGACCCGCTCGTAGTTCAGGCTCGCGGTGGCGTAATCACGTTGGCTGCGAGCCAGGTCGCCATTGCCGAGCAGCGCCTTCACGGCGCGCTCGCGCTGGGTGGTCAGCGCCATTTGAGCGCCGACATCGCGAGGCGACTCGCGGGCAACCTTCTCCAGCCTGGCCAGGCCTTCCTCGAACTGACCGGAGTCGATCAGGTCAAGGCCTTCGCGCTGGGCCAGGTTGGTGGCGCAGCCGGCCAGCAGCACCAGGGCGAAACAGCACGTCAGGCGGTTCATAGTGCGCCCCCTACCGCCAGGATCTGGGCGACGTCGAGGGGCAGATAGACCAAGGTCATGCGCTCGGCGTCGATGCGCTGGACCTTGTAGGTCTTGTCGATCAGATCGCCCTCGCTCACCACCAGTACCTGCTCGCCGTGCAGCAGGAAGACCTGAACATGCTGGCGGTCATCCATCTTGCCGATGAACTTGAAGGGCAGCGGTGGCGCCGTCGGTTTCGCCAGCGGCGCTGGGGGCGCGGCGGCCATGATGGGGGCTGGCGGTGGTGCCACATACCAGCTCTGCGAAGCGAACAGGTCGGCGGCCGGTACCGCCAGCGGTGCCGCTGCCTCTGGCAGCGCCATCGCGGCGGGCGCGGCCCCCCGCGGGGCCAGTGCCGGACTTGCGCTGCGCGGCATGGCCTGTGGCTCGGCCTGCTCACTAAAGAATTCGGGGACCACCGCCAGCGCGGCGGCCGAGCCGAGGAATGCCAACCAGAACAGACGGCGTGCCATGGTCACCTCGCCAGATACAGGGTCATGCGGATGCGCCCCTCGAGTTCCGAGTCGGCAATCTGCTTGCGTTGCAGATCCACCTCTTCCAGCGCCAGGGCCGGCAGTTGTGCCTGCAGACCATGGAGGAAACGGCGCAGCTGCGGATAACTGCCACGTACCGGCAGCAGCACCTGATAGCGCGCCAGGCGGGTCTTGGGGTCGAGTCCGAGGGCGTACTCGCCACGGGCCAGAGCGATGCCCTCGTCTCGGGCCAGTGCGTAGATGCGATCAATGGCGCCGGTGGCGTCCAGCTGTGCCGGCAGGTTGCGGCGCAGCTCTTCCAGTTGTGCCGCCGACGCACCGCTGACCAGCGTGCCGGGCAGTACGGCGGTGGAGGCAGCGGCCAACTGGGCGCGGTCTGCAGCGAGCTGGCGGTCCATGTTCGCCAGGGCCTCGCGCGCCGGCAGTAGGCCCAGCGCGGCGTAACCCAGGGCCAGTGCCAGCAGCGCGGCGCCGGCCAAGCCCGGCCAGCCAAGACGGCGAGTCTGCTCGATGAGGATCAGCCTAGGGACGTGCATCCTTCACCCCCCAGCTGGCCAGCAGGTTGAAACGAATCGGCCGCTCGGCCTGCTCGGTGACCATCTCGTGGTTGAGCAGCGAGACATCGCTCAGGGCGTCGCTGGCTTCCAGCTCACGGTGGAAGGCCAGCATCGCGGCCAGATCGCGCGCCTCGGCGGCGATGCGCAGCTGCCCCTTGCGGGCGTCCGGGGTCAGCGACAGCAAGGCGATACCCTGGCGCGGCTGGGCTTCGAGCATGGCGAACAGGCCGTCCCAGGGCAGGTTCATCTGCGAGGTGATGCGGCGCATCTCCGCCACACTGGCGGCACGGGCCTTCTCCTCGGCAGCGGTCAACGGCGCCTGGCGCAGCCCGCGTTTTTGCAGTTGCTGCTCGACGCGCTGCAACTCGGTGCTGCGCACGTCGGCTTCGTCGCAGGTGCGCAGGTGGGCACCGAGCATGAGCACCGCCATCAGCATCCCGCCGCCCAGGAGTATCCACCCGGGTACGTTGGAAATGGCTTTGTGCTGGAAGTCGAGATCGATCGGGCGCATGTCAGTTCACCGTCATCGCCATGACGTACAGGGGATCGCCAACCCGGCCTTGCGGCAGTTCGGCATCCAGGCAGGCGACGCCGTCGGCGATCTGGCCGGCGCGGCCCGGAGCGTGCAGGAAGACGGTGGCCGGAGCGTCCTGCTCAAGGCCCTGGAGTTCGCCCTCGCGGGCAATCAGGTCGTTCAGTGCGGTATCGCTGTCGTCCAGCGCCACCGAGCGCACGGAATTCCAGCAGCCGCCACGGGCCAGCAGCAGACTGGCGCGGCTGGGCTCGGCGACCAGGAAGAGGAAGTCATCCCGCGTCAGGGCGGCGCGGAAACGGTTGAACGCGGCCATCAGGTAGGGCTGCACCGAGGCGAGCTGCAAGCCGCTGGCCTTGGCCAAGGTGCGCAGTTGGGCCAGCAGTTCGTCCGGCATAGCCGCCGCCAGGCGCGGCCGGCCGGCAGCTTCCGGCGACAGGCGCAGGCTCCAGCCTTCACCCAGGGCGCCGTAAATGTCTTCGAAGCAAAGGCGCGCATAACCGGCCAGCTCCTCGGGGGTATTGATGGCCTCGCTCCAGGGCACCAGGCAGAAGCGTGTGTAGTGGCTGGACAGCACCACCCGCAGTGCCGCCCGAACCGGCTTGCGCTTGGCCAGCAGGCTCTCCAGCGCCGCCAGGGCGGCCGGCCAGGCCAGGCCGCCGACGCAGTCGAAGTCGGCGCTGCCGAGCCACTGGCGGTCACGGCTGCGGTACAGGCCCACACCACGGGGGTCAAGCACGGCGACATAGGTCTCACGCGACAAAGGTGACACGGTTGATCTCCTCCAGCGTGGTGCGGCCTTCGCGGACCAGATCCAGGGCCGAGGTACGCAGCAGGCGCAGGCCGCGCTTGACCGCCAGGTCCTTGATGCGGCTGATGGGCTGGCGCTCGATGATCAGTTGGCGCAGGTCATCGTCCAGGCGCAGCAGTTCGGCGATGGCGGTCCGCCCGCGATAGCCGGTGCCCCGGCAGCGGCCACAACCCGCGCAGGTCACGAAGTGGTACTGGTGGGCGCTGGCCGGGTCGATGCCCGACGCCAGCAGCTCTTCCTCGGACGGCTGCGCGGCCTCGGCGCAACTCGGGCAGGCCAGGCGGATCAGGCGCTGGGCCAGCACGGCGTTGAGCGCCGAGACGAAGCTGTAGGGGTCCACTTCCATCTGGGCGAAGCGGCCGATCACATCGAACACGTTGTTGGCGTGGATGGTGGTGAACACCAGGTGACCGGTGAGGGCCGACTGCACGGCGATCTGTGCGGTGTCGGGGTCACGGATCTCGCCGACCATGATCTTGTCCGGGTCGTGGCGCAGGATGGAGCGCAGGCCCCGGGCGAAGGTCAGACCCTTCTTCTCGTTCACCGGAATCTGCAGCACACCGGGGAGCTGGTATTCCACCGGGTCTTCGATGGTGATGATCTTGTCCACGCCGTGGTTGATCTCGGTGATCATCGCGTACAGCGTGGTGGTCTTGCCGCTGCCGGTGGGGCCGGTGACCAGCACCATGCCGTAGGGTTCGGCCGCCAGCCGGCGCAAGCTGCGCAGGGTGCCTTCCTCGAAGCCCAGGGCTTCCAGGCGCACGCCGTTGACCTGGTCGGCCAGGTCTTGCTTGTCCAGCACCCGCAGCACGGCGTCCTCACCGAAGATGCTCGGCATGATGGACACGCGAAAGTCGATCTGGCGGCCGTTGATACCGATCTTGAAGCGACCGTCCTGGGGCACGCGCTTCTCACCGATATCCAGCTCGGCCATCACCTTCACCCGCGAGATCACCTGTTCGGCCAGCTCCACGCCCGGCACCCGGCTGGACCCGCCGAGCACGCCGTCGATGCGGTACTTGATGGTCAGGCCATTGCCGGTCATGCCCAGGTGGATATCGCTGGCGTGCAGCTTGAGGGCGTCGTAGAGGGTGGAGTTGACCAGCTTGACCACCACGCTGGCGTCTTCGCTGATGCGTGCCAGGGACAGGGTTTCCAGGGCCTCGCATTCCTGCACGGAGCCGGCCTCGGCCTGCAGGGATTCGACGGCGTGGAAGCTCTCCTCGTGGCGTTCGAGGAAGGCCGCCAGTTCGCGGGGATGCACCAGGTACAGCGGCGCGCCCTGGCGCTGCTCTTCGATCCAGGCCAGGCGAGACTCGTCGAAGGGGTCGGCGAACACGCCAAGGGTTTCGCCTTCCAGCTCCAGCAGCACGAACTCGCGCTTGAGGGCGAGCGCCAGGGGAATCCGCTCGAAGCTGGGCGTTCCCCGGCTGAGGTCCTCGAAGGCCAGCACCGGGTAATGCAGCGTGTTGCCCAGGTGCCGGGCGAAGGCATCGGGAGGCAGGTCGGCCAGTTCGTCCAGCGCATCCACCAGGCGATGCCCCAGCTCGACCGAACGCTTGCGCGCGGCGCGCATCAGTTCGGTGTCGAAGCGCTCCAGTACCGGCTGTGCAAGGAGTTGGCTGTCCATGGTCGTGCCTCCAGGGGCCCTGGCGATCCGGCATGGCCGGAATCCGCCTTCACCTGGGCATACGCACGCATCGTGCCAGCCATTTTCTGTGCTGGAGGTGTCTCTAAGTCGCTGATTTGCAATGGGAGGGGGGTTACCCGTTACCGGGGGTTCCCCCAAAACCGGGGGATTGGCCGATGTTGGCCAGTGGCTATCCCCAGAAGTGGGGAAGGCCTTTTCGGGGCAGACCTCCGGGCTCCTTGGCGAATGAATTGACTATGCCTGGATTGCCATTGCCCGTAGGAGCTGGCTTGCCAGCGAATGGCCCCGTTTCGCTGGCAAGCCAGCTCCTACAAGGCTCTTGGCCCGATGGTCAATCTCTCGGACATAGCCAATGAATTCACCCCTACAACGCCACCAGTACTTCCACCCTGCCCTTCTCGCGCAGCTTCTCCAGCGCCAGCTCGCGTCCCTGGGCCATACGTTGGCCAGTGAGGTACTGGCGCACCAGAGCCTTGGCGCGGGCCTCATCCAACTCGGGGTCGAGCTGTGGCTTCAGGCTTTCGTAGGCCGCCTGCACCTCCGACTCGGCGGGTGGGGTTGTCTCGGCCAGTGCATCGAGCACGCGGCTGGCGACCAGTTCGTGGCGCAGGTAATCGCGGTAGCCGGCCTCGTCGAAGCCTGCCTCTTCCAGGGCACGGGAAAAGCCCTGGGTGTCGGGGAAAGTGGCCTTCATCTCGGCGAGGCTGCCAGCGATCTCCTCGTCCGACACGGTCACGCCCAGGCGGCCGGCCTCCTGCCACAGCAGCTCCTTGTCGATCAGTTGCTGCAACGCCTCGCGCTTGAGGCGCTTGTAGGCCTGCGGGCTGCGGATGGCGCCCACCTGGCGACCCTGGATCTTCAGGTAGTCGGCGAAATGACGTTCCAGGCGGAAATTGCTGATATCGGTGCCGTTGACCCTCGCGGCGATGCCGGTTTCCCCGGCCAGCGCCAGGGGCGTGAGGAGGCCGATGACCAGGCCGAGCCAGGGGTTTGCTTTCATGACCTATAGCCTCGTGTCGACTTTTACGAAACGACCCAGCGGCCGAAAGCTCTGACCGTGCAGGTCCACCGTGACGATATACGCGCCAGCCAGGCCCACCCGTTGCCCGGGGCCGAACTCCAGCGCCGGGGTCAGGCCGGTGTGGAAGCCATGCAGGCCTTCCAGGGCGCTGACCAGCTTTTCGCGGCTGGCCTCTCGGCCCGCCCGTTTGAGCCCCTCGCTGAGCAAGGCGGCCGCGCAGTAGGCACCTACCTGCAGCACCGCGTGTTGGCCACCCAATCCCTGGCTGCGACGGATCGCCCGCAGCGCCGCCTTCCCCTCCGGGGTCCAGTCGGCGGGCATGAAGGGATAGGCAAGGAACAGTCGCCCGGAAAAACGCTGTGGGATACGCAGGGCGCTACTGGCCACCTGAGCCGAAGCCGCGAACAGATAGGGGGAGAGGTCCGCCGCCTGGAGCTGGTCGGCCAGTTGCGCGAATGCCTCCGACTGGCCTAGGAAAAACACGCCCTGAGCGCCTTTGGCCGCGTGGCCGAGCGGGGCATCCGAACCCGCCGCGTCATAGCCCAGCAGACGCACGCGCGCCCAGCCCTGATCGATCAGGCGCAGGGCCAGGGCCTCGGCCAAAGCCTGCTGGCGGGCGTCATCGGGATAGGCCACGACCGCCTCCGGCTGATGCAGGCCAAGATCGCTGCTGGCATAGCCCGCCAGGGCGAACATCTGCTCGCGCAAGCCCGGCAGGGCGGTAAACACCAGGGGGTTGGTGGTGGCTTCGTCGAACAGCGCCAGCGGCCCCACCAGCGGCACGCCGGCCTTGCCGGTCAGTTCGGCGAGGCCGCCGTCCAGCGCCGGAACCAGAGGCGCCATCAGGGCGAAAACCTGATCTTCGCCAAGCAACTGTTCAAGCGCCCGTTTCGTGCTCTGCCGGTCCATGCCGGGGTCGCGTACCACCAGCGACAGCTGCCGGCCATGGATGCCACCGGCCTCGTTGACCTGGGCCAGGGCGCCGCGCAGCACCGCCTCCACGGTATGCCCCAGTTCGGCCAGGGGCCCCTGGGTGGGCAGCAACGTCCCCAGGCGCAGTTCGGTTTCCTGCACGCCGGGGTCGTCATCGTCCTCCAGACGCTTGAGGTAGGCGGTGAGGTTGGCCATGTCACGCAGGGACATGACGAAACGTGGCATGGCCGGATCGAGACGGTTCCCGGCGGGATCGCGGCCTTCCGTCACCGCGCGCGCAAGGGCACCTTCATCGTAGGGCCCGTGGCTGCGGCCGTTGGCCTGCACCTGGCCGTAGGGTCGGGAGAGACGCCGCCAGGTGATATCCGGCGGGCGCACGCCGCCTTCCGGGCGGCCCCGGCCATCGGCACCGTGGCAGTTGGCGCACGGCATCACCGCCGCCGGCACCAGGGTGTCGGCGGCGCCGACCCGTGCGCTGATCTCGCCATTGGCCGTGCCCACGCCTTCCAGGTAGATACGTCGGCCGGCCGCTTCGCCAGGGCTCAGCTCCAGCCCGGCGGCCAAGGGCGTCTGTATGAACAACGTGACCAGCAGCAGGGCTCGCCACATGTCCGCGCCCTCAGCGCCCGGCCATGGGCATGGTCATCAGTTGCAGGCGCTGGGCGATGGCATTCACGGGCGCGTCGGGGCGGATCTTGCTCCAGCGTTTGTTCGGTACATCGCCGGCGATCAGCAGGGTTGAGTGGGCCTCCGGGCTTTCCCCCAATTGGCCAAGGCGCGACAGCACCAGGTCCATGTCGGCCTTGTCACCGGTTAGGAAGATCCAGTTGGGCGAATCGACCCCGTGCTTGGCGGCGAAGGCCTTGAGCACCTCGGGAGTGTCGTTCTCGGCGTCGCTGGACAGGGAGATGAAATAGACCTGCTTCGCCAGATCTTCGCCCATGGCGTCGCGCACTTCCTTGAGCTTGCGGGTGATCAGCGGGCAGGCGTCCGTGCAGTGGGTGAAGATCACGTTGAGCATCACCAGCCGGCCCTTCAAAACATCGCTGTAGAAGCGCACGGCCTGGCCGTTCTGGTCGCGCAGCAGGGTATCGGTGAAGTAGGTCTGCGCGTCCGTGGTACCACCGGCGGCCAGGGGCCGGGAAGCGGGGGCGTTGGAAGGTGCGGCGCCCTGCCCTTCATGGCCCTCGTGGCCTTCGTGGGCGGCGGCGCCGGTAGCAAGGCCCAGGGCCAGGACGAGCGGGATCAGGCGCTTCATGGGCGGATCTCCTGGAGCAAGGCGGTGTGATCATGGCCGCCGTGTGCGCGGGCGGCGCGGAGTTCTTCGACCCGGGCCATGAGCACAGCGGGGTCGGTGAAGCCATAGAAGCGGGTCCACTGCTGGCTGCGGCCGTCGCCGACCATGATCAGCGGCGGATGTTCTTCGTAGTTGGCCGTCCAGGTGCCAAGGCCCTTGAGGGTTTCACTGACCGCTTCGTTGCTGCCGGTGAGCCAGCGCCAGCCATCACCCGCGCCGAAACGACCGGCGTACTCGTGCAGGCGCTCCGGGGTGTCGCGCAACGGGTCGATGCTCAGGGAGATCAGTTGCACCTCGGTGCCGGCGCGCTCACCCAACTGGTTCTGCAGCTTCTGCATGATCGCCGAGATCACCGGGCAGACCGTGGTGCAGCGGGTGTAGACGAACCCCATGACGACGATGCGGTCACCCACCAGGTCATCCTTCAGGCGTAGCTCGCGCCCGTCCTGGTCCAGCAGCGGGACATCGGCGAAGGTCACCTCGGCGCCCGGCTGGGCGCTGGTGTGCCCCTGATGCCCGGCATGGGGATCGGCCGCCTGACTGGCCATGTGCGCGGCGTGTTCTTCCGGACTGTGGGCGTGCGCCGGAAGAGCGCCCAGACCCAGTCCGAGCAGAGCGATGGCAATACCTGACTTCAGAGCTTTCATGACGTGCTCCTTTACGGGTTGGTCCGCGCCTGGACCGCAACGGCGCGCAGGCTGGCGTAGGGTTGCGATCCGAAGGGCATGCCCAGGGACGACGACCCCACGTGCAGGTAGTAGGCGCCGACGGTGTTCAGCTCGATCGGCGCTTCGTAGATACCCTCGCCCACTTCCACTGCCGCCACTTCGTGGGGGCGCGAGGCCGGGGCCAGGAAGTAGCGCACGCGCACGTCGGCGATACCGGTTCTCGGCTGGTCGCCGCTGCCCTGGAGGATGCGGAAGCGGGCTCTGGCCGGAGCGCCAGCAGCCACCACCGGCTGGTCGATGAGGAACTCCACACGCGGCGTGCTGCGCTGGGCGGCCAAGGCCTTGTTCGGCTGCACTTCAGTGCGGAAGCAGTGGGCGACGTTCGGCTGGTTGATGGCCACCGCCAGGTCGAACTTGCCCGGCGCCGGCAGCTTGATCCGGGTGCTGAACAGACCCGGCTCCACCTCGCGCATGCTGCGATCGATCACCCGCGCGGCACGAGAGGTGTGGCCACGGTTGAGGTAGCCGGTCATGGGGGCGTTCATGCCTTCCATGTAGAAGTAGGTGGTGTTGTCCACCGGGTTGACCACGAACACCGCACCCTCGTCACGGGCCTGGCTGAGGCTGTCGGCCAGCGGCAGGTCGCCGGCCAGTTTGGGCGCGGCCGGGCCGGCGTCGAAGCCCTGGACGATCATCTGCTTGCCTTTGCCCAGGGACTCCAGGTTGATCATGGTCACCTTCGGCGACGCCAGGCCGCGCACGTAGGCGTAGTTGCGGGTGAACACAAGCTGGTAGGGCTCGGCGGTAACCTCGGCGCGCTGGACGATTTCGTCACTGCCGGCATCCAGCACCAGCACCTGGTCGTCCAGGCTGTTCAGGGCCAGGCCGAAGCGACCGTCCTGGGTGAAGCGCAGCGGCCCCAGCCCATGGCCGGCGTCGATCACCTTGCGCACCTTGAGGCTGCGGGCGTCGATCACGGTGATGGTGCCCGCCTGGCCATCGCTGACATAGAGCGCGCCGGAAAGCGCCGACAGGGCGAGGGACAACGGGCTTGGGCCGGTCTCGATGTCCTTTACCCGTTTCAGGCTGGCGATATCCACCACGGTCACCCGGCCGGAGTCGCGGCTGCTGACGAAGGCATGGCGCGAATCGGCGCTGAAGGCGATTTCATGATGGCCATCGCCGGTCGCCAGGGTCGCAACGGTCTTGCGGGTCTGGGTGTCGATCACCGTGACGCCGCCCTTCTCTCCCCGCCGGGCATTGTTGCCAACCCAGAGGTAGCGGCCATCGGGCTGCAGGGCCACGCGCACCGGTTCAGCACCGGCGGGCAGGCTCGCCAGTACCTTGAACTCGGCGGTGTCCACCACCGCCACTTCACCGGCACTGGGCATGGAGACGTAGAGCAGGCGGTCGTCGGCGCTGGCGGCCCAGTCCATGGGCGGGCGCTTCAGCGCAACGCGGGTGAGGGTGCTGGTGATGCCGCCCACCGAGGTCACCGGGTCGATCACGGTGAGGGCGGAGTCCTTGTTCATCACCACCAGGTAGTAGCTGTTCAGGTCGACCATCGCACGGGCGCTGAGCACGCCCTTGAGGTAAGTGCCAATGCGCACCTTGCACTGGTCGGCCTGGCCCTCAGGCAGCGCCTGGTCGAGCCAGGCCCCCGGCACCTGTCCGGCCAGCGGCTGGCCGGTGGTGGCGTCGGTGAGGCGCAGGCGGATATCGGCGAACATTCCCTCGGTCAGCACGCCATCGCTGCCCAGCGGCCGGGCCTCGAACTCGATGGCGACGCCGTCGCGCACCAGGCGCTCGGAAACGCCGGCCGGCGCTTCGGCGGCGGAAGCCTGGGTGGCCAGCATGGCGATCAATAGCAGGCTGGAAGCTTTCTGTAGGGTGTTCACCTGGCATCCCTCCCCTCTTCTGAACCTCGCCCTGATCTGACAGCAATGCCTGTGCCATCAAGGAAATAACCATCAATTCAATAGGTTGTAGTTGGCACAGGAGCAGGAACCGGGGGTTTCCCCAACGGTTCCCCCTGTTTTGGGGGAAGTTCGGCGACGGTCTGGAGATCGCTTTCGCCAGCAAGCTGGCTCCTACAACCGAGCCGCGTGCAACTGTAGGAGCGAGCTTGCTCGCGAACAGCGCCCGTCATCACCATCGCTTTCGCCAGCAAGCTGGCTCCTACAACCGTGCCGCGTGCAACCGTAGGAGCGAGCTTGCTCGCGAACAGCGCCCGTCATCACCATCGATTTCGCCAGCAAACTGGCTCCTACAACCGAGCCGCGTGCAACTGTAGGAGCGAGCTCGCTCGCGAACAGCGCCCGTCATCACCATCGCTTTCGCCAGCAAACTGGCTCCTACAACCGAGCCGCGTGCAACTGTAGGAGCGAGCTCGCTCGCGAACAGCGCCCGTCATCGCCACCGCTTTCGCCAGCAAGCTGGCTCCTACAACCGAGCCGCGTGCAACTGTAGGAGCGAGCTCGCTCGCGAACAGCGCCCGTCATCGCCTACAAGGGTGTCGGTGGCGCAGAAACGACGGTGGGGGCGGATTAA
>NZ_JASATC010000054.1:0-31811 GCF_038440135.1 Pseudomonas sp. OTU5201
TCTGAACACTGCCCTCCGATGACAGCAACAACTCCTTGGGTAAATCGGCGCCGTTCAGGTTGATAGTTGAGTCGAGGAGGATCGGGCTGAATTGTTCAAAGTGGCTCATAGTTCATTCCTTGAGTTAACGCGTGCGGCAGTGAAGGCGACGGGCGGCTGGGTTGCTGGGTGTGCCCCGTCGAACTCGCTTGTGTGGCTTTTGTGGTTTTAGCCTTTCGTCCAGATAACCCACGGTGATGACTTTGCTCTCTGTCAGCACCGCGTAGATGTCTCTGCTGCGTAGGGCTAGTTCCTGGTTCTTGGGGTCTACATCTCCCAGTAACTGTGAGAAGCCTGCTCGGTCGAAAAAACACAGGCAGACGCTCCGGTTATGGCTTTCCTCTCCGTAGCACAGCAGCCACTCCAATTGCTTTTCGCTGATACGTCGCTCCTGGCAACGCAGTTCGGCGTGTCGGGTCATGAACATGAGTGCACCTCAAACCAGAACAGTGGGCTTGAAGTGGCGGCGCCCTTTGAGCCAACGCAGCGCTTCATGGGAGTCGACCACGGTGCGAGTCCCTTCTTTTCGAGTGTGAAGACGGTCTGGCGCGGTGGGTTGAGTGGCATTGCGCACGGCCTTTTCCGTCATTTGGGCGAGGAAGGCGACTTCGTTCAGGCTGAGATATCCGCACTCGGTATCTTTGAGCACTGTAGGTAAGGCGTCAGTGGCGACATCACCAAGTGTGTCGCTGTCCAGGCGCGCACGAATTGCTCCAAGCTTGAATAGGTGTTCAAGGCTTGGTGCCAAGGAGTTCGCGCTGTGGAACTCGTCGTCCCAGCGGGCTTGATTGATGAAGGATGCAAAGTCCAACCAGTTGTCATCTTGTGTGCCGACGCCGGTTGTCTTGAGTTGGCCTTCAACTGCGTAGTCGTAGCAGCTCTCGGCTATGGCATTGAAATGCGAAGCCCCGCCAAGAACCTTATCTAGAGCTTCCGGATCGCATTGATATTTTTCGGATTCAGCGTTGAGGTGTCCCACGTAGGCATCGTTGACCTCGGTGGCTAGCTGGTCGCGGCGGATCTTGGTCTGTGGCTGGGCGTGGTTACAAAACAGATCTTCGAGTCGCATATGTTCCACTCCGTTTGGAATGTGAACAGATTGGACTATGAAAATTCCATTGTCAATGGAATGTTCCACTTGCTTTGGAATTTTCGCTTGGCCGAATGGAAGGAGACCTCGCTTCCGGCTTTTTGTGTTGCTGGGGCGCTTGCTACCTCGCGACTTCCAAAGCTATGAGGCATACACGACACTTAGAAACCATTGATCCCTCAATTGGTTAGCCTCTCTAGATGGATGAACCCCTTCGCATCGCCACAGAAGATCCCGTACCTGACCTTCAGCGCACAGTGCAGCGGAAGCTCGGTCGTTGCATGTTGCAGCTGCAGCAGTACGAGCGATTACTCAAGGCTATGGTGGCCCATAGCGAGTTGAGCGGCCCACCTGAACGCCTACTGGAGATTCGTGACGAGAAAGTCGCCTGTGCCCACAAGAAGACTCTGGGTACCTTGGTGGGGATGCTGACTGAGAGCTATCTGAAGCTGCCTGAGCCGACGGAAGAGCCAGCGCAAGATGAACCCGCTGATAGGGAATGGGTTAGCTTCCGATTTCAGATGGAGTTGCCCGAGGATCGCTATGCCGAGACCAAGGCTGCTCTCAAGGAGTTAGTCGACCTACGTAATGAGTTGGTACACCACTTCCTTCAGCGCTTTGATCTTTGGGACGCCGATGGATGTGTAGCCGCCGAAACGTACCTCGATGAGAGTTACGAAACCATTGATGGCCACTACCTGGCGTTGCGCGACTGGGCCAAATCCATGGAAAAAGCTCGTCAGTTAGCGATTTCGTTCATGCAAAGCAAAGAGTATGAGGATGCTATTGTGTATGGCATATGGGTTGATGGCACCGTACATTGGCCCAGAAGTGGGATAACTGCCTGCTTGCGTGAAGCTGAAACCAGGTTGGCTCAGGAGGGGTGGACTCCCTTGTTTGATGCGATTCACTGGATTGCTAAGACCTACCCCGATCAGACGCCCAAGCGATATGGCTGTGGGAGCTGGCGTCAGGTGATCCATGAGTCGAAGCAATTTGACGTTTGAAAGCAAAGTCAGAAAGGCGATGGCTCCACAGTTGTTTGGTATCGCAGTCGAGCTGTAGAGAACTCCTGCTGCTGAGTAGTTGGATTGAGCCCGGCGACGGATGGGGACTCATGTCCGCCAGTGTGTTGTGGATCGACCTCGGTGTGACTGAGGCGACGTCAAGCACCTCCTGATGGGCCTCATTTATGAGGCTTGGAGGTACCTACGAAACTAGGGGCGATTCAGCCCTTGGAGCAAATGTTAATCGGGAGGCCCAAGCTCTCAATCCTACCTGTGCCTAATTGATCCCATAAGCTGAATTAAAAGTAAGGACACGATGAGCGCCTATGACAGTAAGCAGGAAAATTCTGATTGATGGCGACATATTGTTCGCAGATCCAAAAGTCATCTCTAGGATTCGACAAAAAAAAGGAATTCCGATCATCACAGGCTTCACCCTCCAGGCGCTCTTAGATTACCGGAGTAGCGATAATGAGGGAGGCAGGAACGCTCGATATTTTCTCCGGGAAGTTGAATCGGGGGAGAAAAATACCGTAGCTATGCTACCTGGCGGCGAACAAGTAGTTCCTGGTGATAAGCTCAATCAAGGTCACTTTGAGGGCGGCCCGGTATATGTGGTCATCCGTGAAAATGCACACCTCAGCTCAATCGCTGCAAGGTTGATTGATATCGCCACTGACTATGGGATGGTCTTGATAACAAGTAATAATAAAACTAAACGGTATGCAGAGTCTAGAGGTATCAAGACATATCTATGGACGGGCCCAATAGAGTCAAAATCTCCAAGAAACCCAAAAAAAACACCGGATGCCAATTCCTCTCAAAAAGGGGGGATCACCCCTTTCCTGCTTTGTGCTTCCCCAACTAACACTGCTGACACCTCCATTGCAGTGCGGTCGCGCCCAGCCACAGGATCTACCATCACCACGAGTTCCGGCAGGACGCTGAGACTTGGAAAGCAGATTAGCTCGGGTGGTGAGGGGGTCATTTACGAAACTGGTGTGCCTGCTGAGGTTTGCAAAATCTATCACGCCAACAAGCTCACTGAGCTGAAGCGGCGTAAAATTGAGCTGATGGCGAGCCGTAAGATCATACAACGTGGTATCTGCTGGCCCAGCGATCTTGTGCTCAATGAGCACAAGGAATTCGTTGGCTATACCATGCCACGAGCGGACGGTAAAACGATGCAGACGTCGATGTTCGTCAAACCAGTCCTAGAGAAAAATTTTCCACATTGGACACGACGTGATCTTGCAAAAGTCTGCATATCTTTTCTTGAGCATGTACGCTTTCTTCACAGCTTGAATATTATCGTCGGTGATATCAATCCACTGAACTTTCTAGTGACAAAAAATAGCTCCGAGCTTTGGCTGGTTGATACCGATAGCTTTCAAATTGAAGCATTCCCATGCCCCGTCGGAACCGTGAATTTTACTGCACCGGAGATTCAAGGGGCGAGTTATAGCTCCTATCTGAGAACGAAGGAGCATGAGTTATTCGCTGTCGCTACCATGCTGTTCATGATTCTGCACCCAGGCAAGCCACCCTACTCTCAGCAAGGTGGCGGTACCCCCTCCGACAACATCAAAGCGATGGACTTCCCGTATCGATTCACTAAAGATGATCAGCAATTTACTGGAAAAAATGCTCCGCAGGGCCCTTGGCAGTTGATCTGGAATCACCTGCCATTCGGTCTTCGTGAGGCATTCCATAAAACGTTTCGGCTGAATGAAAGGGTTTCCGTCAGCGAATGGATTAAGTTGATGAAAAAATACCTATATTCGCTAGAGAAGGGGTATGTGTCGGACGACCTGTTCCCGTCGACGTTTTATAGGATTCGTGATCCTGTCGAAGTAGTTTGCGGTAAATGTCAGAGTAAGCACATTAACTCTAAGAGCTGGGTGGAGAAGCTCAAGCAGCAGGGGCGGTTGGCTTGGTGTCCGGAATGTACTCAAAAAAGTAAGCTGACACGTTTAGCGAACCAAAGTCGAAGGGAAGCAGATCAGTTAAGCTTGAAAGCTTCTGCCGCCACCAACGCCCGCCCGAATCGCCCCAGCACTCCCCCGAGACCACAGACTGCACCTGCTCGTCCGGCAACTCCAAAACCAAAACCAACTTCAAAACCAACTCCGAAACCCTCTAGCCCACGACCCGCTGACCAACCGAGTATTGGGATTAGTATACTGGGATTCATTCTTAATACTTTTTTTAAGTAACACTCAGCGTAAATAATTCGCTCACTAAGAGAGGAAGTACATGAAGGAAGAATATCTGATTCGGCAAGAAGAACTTGTTGAGAACCCCACTGCTCGAGTCCCGATCTGTCTTGTGCTCGACGTGAGTGGCTCCATGGGTGGCGAGCCTATACAGGAGCTCCAATCTGGTGTT
This sequence comes from Pseudomonas sp. OTU5201, assembly GCF_038440135.1. Classification (NCBI taxonomy): domain Bacteria; kingdom Pseudomonadati; phylum Pseudomonadota; class Gammaproteobacteria; order Pseudomonadales; family Pseudomonadaceae; genus Pseudomonas; species Pseudomonas sp. OTU5201. The sequence goes on from NZ_JASATC010000054.1 coordinate 4,525, forward strand.
CAGATGTTCTTCGACGCCATTCGAGAGGACGATGTTGCTCAATATGCAGCGGAGATCTGCGTTGTAACGTTCGGAAGCACCGCCCAGCGCGCTGTCGATTTCATGTCAATTGAGCGTCAGGATGTTCCAGCGCTAGTTGCAGACGGTACTACTGCAATGGGGCAAGGCGTTAATATGGCGCTCGACTTACTGGACGCTCGAAAGGAAGAGTACAGACGAGCTGGCGTAGACTATTATCAACCTTGGATGGTTATCATGACTGATGGTGAACCTACAGATGATATTTCTGTTGCCAGTTCGAGGATCAAAAGTCTGGCAGGGTCGAAAAAACTGACAGTTTTTCCTATTGCTATTGGCGCGGGTGCAAATCTTGAAACATTGTCTGCTCTCTCTCCTGGTCGCCCTCCACTGCGTTTGAAAGGGCTAAACTTCAAGGAGTTTTTCCTGTGGCTCAGCAGAAGCGTGTCGCGTGTATCGCAATCCACACCTGGTGAGGCAGTACAGCTTGACGTTGCTGGTATCGAAGCCTGGGGGCAGGTCTGAATATGGCCTCAACTTTTGAGGGGTATCGCTACAAAACTTCTCATGGGCGTATCGCAGGCAGCTCGCATGCCAAAGACAATATACCGTGCCAGGACTATGCTGCAGTACGAAATCACCCAGAGTTTGGATGTATAGCGCTGGCAGATGGCGCGGGTTCAAGATCCAAATCAGAATACGGCGCCCAAACTGTAGTGAAAACAGTTAATCGTCTTCTCGCTCAAAAATTTGATGACCTATGGGCGAAGACCGAGACTGACTCAGCAGGAGCCGTACAAGATGTGCTTTCCCACTGCTTGGTCGCATTGCAACGTGAAGCGAAACAACAGCAATGTACATTGAACGACCTTGCGAGTACCCTGCTGTTTGTTGCGCATTCTAAGGGGCGCTTTTTGGCTGGCCATCTAGGCGATGGATTCATCGCACAATTAAAAGATGATGGCTCTATTGTTGCCTTAGCGCACCCAGATAATGGCGAGTATGCAAATACTACTGTCTTTGTCACTGACCGCTCAGCAAGCAGTCGTATGCGATTGTATAAAGGGGAAAGTGGTCATCTTTCAGCATTCGCTATTATGAGTGATGGTACTGCAGAAAGTCTTTATCTGCGATCAACTAAGGCGCCGGCGAAAGACGGATTGAAGAGACTTTTCGATTGGAACAGTTCCCTTAGTTCTGGCCGGATGAAAAAAGTTATACGCCTCAACCTGGAACAGAATTTTTCCCGGAAAACTTCAGACGACTGCTCGATTGCCATACTGGGATTCGCCCCCGTGGTAGGAAGGTAAAGAATACGACAAAGCGATGCATCTCCCTTGTTGATCCACGTGGAGCCTGTCAGGGCTTTCAATCCTGACAGGTGCCATTGAAGCGAGTACTGAAGGTCGTGCGATCTGTATACGTCATCTGACTCGATTAGAACGAACAGTTGAATAGATCGTGGGAGACAACATTTGCATGATTTGCTGCTCGCCGGGGCAGGATCGAATCCGACTGATCCTGTAGATGGTGAGTACTTCAAATCGCTACGTTCCAAGGTTTATCAGTGGCGGGAGGAAAATCGCAAATCCATAAATGCATACAACGACTATGTATAAGCCCACGGGCTATTCAGCGATGACCTGCGGATCTTCTGATACATCCTTTCGTCGCTCGCAAGAGTTCTACTGCAGCCACCAGGGCTAGCGCGCCTTTCCTGTCGAAGCTCCGGATTGCTAGTTAAGGACTTGCCTGCTTGCGCCGTACGTGTAAGATATTTGTAAAATTTGACGCCTTGTCAATTCCACAGGGCTCAAATAACTTTGCGCAAAAATAGGTTTTGCGAGATTAACTCTGGCCAATGTGTAAATTAACTTTGGCCGAACCTTTCTCTATGGCTGATTTTTAGATGCGTCAAGTTCAAGTATCTTTGCGCACCTACACCCTGCCACCCTTCCTGGAGGTGGGCAAAGTTATTTGCCCTTTCGGCCAAAGTTAAGTGATTCGGTCAAATTAATTTGGCGATAGCCCAAAAAATAGAAGCCCCTGCTGATGCGAATCGGCAGGGGCTTTTAGCTGAGGTTGGAGCAGTTACTGACAGGCGTTCCAGTCAACCAAGAAAGCTTCAGTCAGGCGATGCTTGGTCTTGTGCTCCTCAACGATCCCGGCTGTTTTCATCCTGCTGCCGCCGACGGTGCGGCGGTCTCCGGGCATCGCTCAATAATCGCTCTATAATCCCCTATAAACCTTATTCGTAAGCGTCCGCCAACACACCAGCGCGTCTTTTGAAGGCAGCAGCACCGGGTGGTTTCAAGCCAGCTCCTGCACCTGCGGGTGAGCCGTGTGAGGTGAAGATATCGGTGATAGCTCGGCCTGTGCCAAAATGACACTAAATCTGGTCAACACACCGAGGAATGACATTTACTGTTGCTCGAGCGTGACAATAATTGCGCTCATTTTTAGCGTAAGTTATTGATTTATATTGGGTGTCGAATGACACCTTTTATGCCCGTTCACACGTACTGTCGATGGGCAGTATGCGCGTCTAAGTGTCATTGACGTCGCAATCAAAGCTTGAACCCCGGCCAAAAGCCGGGGTTTTTCTTTTTCCGTTCAATGACTAAATGATGAGATTCAGGCGAGTGGGCCTATCAGGCAAGCACTGCGAAACGGGTTTGCAAAGTGACGTTGACGGGACGGGTGCATTGGCCTGGCTTACAGAGAAAACCTATGATTGGAAGTCTGCGGAGTACTGGAGCCATCAGGCCGCTTTGCTCAGGGAGGCGCCGTGCATGTGGTCAACAGAAACTGTTTCACGGGGGCTCTTCACGCTCGCATGAGATGCTACTTGGTAAGGCTGGCCTGGAAAGGGTTTGGTATGAGGCATTCGGTTTAACCTCTCAGAGCCACCATGAGTGTCGCCGGCAACAGTAGCCAGAGGAGTGACTTCTTGAAGCAGGCATTGCCCGTAAGCATTGTGAGCCTGTCACTGGTCCTGGCGGCTTGTGGCACACGTCCGACGGTGCCTCCGTCTTACGACGAAGTCTACAAGTCGTACATGCATGGCCACATGGAGATGCTGCGTACTCACGCACCTTGGATGACCGAGACGGAGCGGCAAGCACATGCCCAGGCTCAGGCGACCGAGGTGATCAAGAGTGTGAAGGCGCAGAACCAGTTCGGTGGCGTGATTCCTCCTATCATGATTCCGTTGCCAGCCCCACCGTCGATGCATGTACCGACGGCTGTAGAAGATCCCCTACCCCCAAAACCCAAGGCAGAGACTGCGAACGTTGAGCCGCTGGCGAAACCTGATCTTCAGTCTCAAGTTCCCTCGGTGGGGGCAGTTCAATTTGATCAGGATGACCCTCCCCCATTGGTGCCTTCAGTGGCTGTCCAGCCGGTACCCACTGAAGAGGTGGTCAGCACAGAGTCGCCGGAGGCGGACGGCCGGGGCTTTCTCGATGGCACCTATGTACTCGAAGGCGGGAGTTACTCCATCAATATCGAGCAAGACGGAGATAACCTGGTTGCCGTCGAGCCAAACAAACGGTCGATCTATGAGCGGCAACCTGACGGCAGTTACCAGTTCTACAGCGAAAATAGTGGATCCACATTCTCGCTGCACCTCCTCGATCCGGGCACCATCGAGATGGATCGAGTTCCGTCTGCTGGCAATCCCAGTACATTGAATCGGGTGGAGGTAAGGGCCGCAGCTCAAGTTTCAGCGGTGAACCAAACCTACGCCCTAATAGCGGAACACTACAGGGAACTGGCTCAGAGCGATCCGGATAACGTCCAGGTCTGGACGATGTGTTCAGCGGTAGCATTCAAGCGCAGCCTCTCTGAAGACGAAGACTTCTCGCGCTATGCGAGGCAGGTTTCGGAGAGTTTGAAGTCGATCGCTGTGACCAGCACGAACCCCTGTTCCGATGCGATTCCAAGCAGCTATTGGTAAGTGAAAACATTCAACGTGCGTTCTGGCGAGTGCGTGGGTGTTGCGTGGTGCCCGAATCAGGTGCAGCCCGAACGCTGCGCGAACCGCTGTACGCTGTTGCGGGACGTCGATGATCTTGGCCTATCGAATAACTTCGCGTCACGGCCCGACCTAGTGCGGGCCTCGGGGTCTGCTGGCAGCAAGCGTCGATCAATCAACCAGGCGTAACAGAGGAGCCCGGCGATGCGAGTCATCCTGAGCCGCAAGGGTTTCGATTCGTCCGCCGGGGGGTGTCCGAGTCCAATACTGCCAGATGGGCGCCTTTGCTCACTCCCCATCCCGGACGAGGCATCGTCCATCTCCTACGGGGATATCGACTACTGCGGCACCAACCTCGGTGAGTTGGTGTGCCAGCTGACGCTGAATGCGCGCTGGCAGGGCGAAGGGGCTCACCTGGACCCAGACCTACGCGCCGATGCCTTACCCCGCTTACCAGGCTGGACTCCGACGCTGGGGCAAAGTGGTAGCGCCCAGGGTCACTTGCGTAATGAGGGCGTGACGGTCGGCGATCTGTTTCTCTTCTTCGGCACCTTTCGTCCCGTACAGCAGGTAGCTGGTGGTTGGCGCTTCAGCCCGCGCCAGGCTCCCTGCCAGGTGATCTGGGGCTGGCTGCAAGTAGGTAAAGTTCTCAAGGTCGACGAGTTGCTTGCGGACCCGATGCCATGGGTTCGTTATCACCCTCACTTCGCATATGGGAAGGATGCCTCCAATACCCTGTACCTGGCCACGAAGAAGCTGAGCCTGGATGGCATTGCCGCGGGTTATCCGGGAGCCGGAACCTTTGCGTATCTGGACGAGCGTCTGGTGCTGACCGCTTCCGACGCGAAGCGGCAGACGCGCTGGCGTTTACCGGCCTTCTTTGCTCCAGGGAAGGGTCAGCGTGGGCTGAGCTTTCACCGAAATCCCAATCGATGGACAAGTGCCGAAGACGGTTGCCTGCTGGACAGCGCATTCCGGGGTCAGGAGTTCGTCCTGGATATGCAGGGCGATGAACGCCCGCTGGTTTGGATCAGATCGTTGCTGGCGGCAGCTCGAACCTGAGGAGTTTTCCTTTTTAGGGCAATGGGTTACAGGCGTGAAACAGGGGGTAACACTACGGTGGCAATCCGGTGTGAGGAGTGTTACCCATGGTCCGGCTTTGGGGCATCTGGGCGGGTCGTATCGGAACATTTCAGGGCCGGAACAGAGCGCCCTCGAGAATCAAATTTTTATAAGCTATTGATTTGTAAGGATTTACAAAAATATGGCACGAGTCATGCTCTATAGACGGTACAACAACAATAACAAGCTTCAAAAAGAATTTTTTCGACTCTGACAGAACAACAACAACAGCCCAGAGAAGAAGCAAACCGATTTTTTTGGACAGGGTGTGTCGTTCCATACCCGGTGACTAGAGCAACAGAACAATAAAACTACCTTGAGGTAGCGGCGCTCTGGTTGGTTCAGTTAATGACGATGGCATGATCAGCGTCCAAAAAAATCCGTTTGCCCTCGGTCCATGTTGGGACCAGCCAATTCTGGCTCGCTAGTAGCCAGTAGCAAAAAACAACAACGAATACTCGATAAGAACAACAACAAAAAAAAAGAAAAAACATTTGAGGGGAGCTTCGGCTCCCCTCAGTGCTTTCTGGTTTGCGAAAACTCCTTTCCTTTCCTTTCCTTTCCTTTCCTTTCCCGATCCCCTTATTGATCGCAGTTGCGACGTGGGTGAGCGCTCCCAAGGCCGTAGGGTGTGTCGGCGACTGATTGGGAAGCGTAGTCTGGAGGCGCTTGCAGAGGCCCAGAAGGCCATACAGGAGCAACGGGATGGATGAGAGCAAAGGGGATGCATCGAGCATCTCCGATGAAGAGATCAGCGCTTACATGACACGGCAGCTGCGTTCAGGCCGGGTCAAACCCGCAGTGCTGGTGGTGTTGACTGAGAAGAACTTCCCGGGCGTCGCACGCGAACGGATCATCCGCTGTTTCAACGCCCTGGATTCGACATATCTGAAGGGGTGATGCCAGGGCTAGCAGAAATCGTTATGCACTTTCTCGCTAAGCCTTAGCGTAAAAGGTAAACCCTTGTAGATCAGGGGGTTGCGAAGTGATTTCGGGGATTCGCCAAATTTTTGTTCACAGCTTATCCACAGATCAAGCCAGTTGGTCCAGAGTCGCTGCGGATTGCGGGCCCTCGAGCTCGCGCTGAGTGGCTTCCACCCAGGCGAAGGCTCGCTCGTTCAGCTCAGCAATCGCACGCGGGCCCTCTCCCTCTGCCTGCATCGCGGGGCCAATGACGACCTGGATGGTGCCGGGGCGCTTGGCCCAGCCTTCCTTCGGCCAGAAATGTCCGGCGTTGTGCGCTACCGGTAGGACGGGTAGTCCGGCATTGACTGCCAGCGCTGCGCCGCCGCGGGAGAACTTGCCCATCTGCCCGACGGGAACTCGGGTGCCTTCTGGGAAAATCAGCACCCAGGCACCCTGCTTCAGGCGCTCGTCGCCCTGCGCTGCCAATTGCTTGAGGGCAGCCTTGGGATTACTTCGATCAATCGCGATGGGCTTCATCAGTGCCATGGCCCAGCCGAAGAAGGGCACGCGCAGTAGCTCGCGCTTGACCACCTGGCTTAGGGGCTCGAAGGCACCCGAGAGGAAGAACGTCTCCCAGGTGCTCTGATGCTTGGCAAGGATCACGCAGGGCCGATCAGGCACATTCTCAAGCCCCTTCACCTCGTAGCGAATGCCGACCATGACTTTGGCCAGCCAGACGGCGAAACGGCACCAGCGCCAGACAATGAAACGGTAGCGCGCCCGGAAGGGCATGAACGGTGCGAAGAAGAGGCTAAGCGTGCCCCAGATGAAGGCGCTCAACGACAGCAGCAGGTAAAAGAGGAAGGTTCTGATGGCCTGCACTGTCGTCATGGGAGCTGTTGACCTTATTGAAGGAGATGCGCGGCGACTGCCGCCAGATCGTCGAATACCAGGGTTCCCGCTGGCAACGGCTTGGCCAGGGTGCGTTCGCCTTTGCCGGTCTTCACCAGTACGGGCTGACAATCGACGGCCAGCGCGGCGTCCAAGTCACCACTGCTGTCGCCGACGAACCAGGTTCCAGCAAGGTCCACGCCATAGTGTTCGGCGATGCGCTTGAGCATTCCGGGGCGCGGTTTGCGGCAATTGCAACCTTCGTCGGGACCGTGGGGGCAGAACTGAATAACGCCGAGTTCACCGCCCTGCTCCGCCACCAGTTCGCGCAGGCGGGCATGCATGGAGTCCAGGGTCGAGAGATCGTAGTAGCCGCGGGCAATGCCCGACTGGTTGGTGGCCACGGCAACGGTCCAGCCAGCTTTGCTCAGACGGGCGATGGCCGTGATCGCGCTCGGAATGGGGATCCATTCCTCGAGGGATTTTATGTAAGCGTCGGAGTCTTCATTGATGACGCCGTCGCGGTCGAGAATCAGTAGTTTCATGAACAATGCCTGAAGCGCAGAGCCGGATACCCGAAGCACCAGGTGTCGGGTATCCGGTCAGCGGGCCTGTATCAGCCCAGTACCGAGATGTCCGCTACGCCTAGGAACAGGCCGCGCAGCTTGGCCAGCAGTGCATAGCGGTTGCTGCGCACGGCGGCGTCTTCGGCGTTGACCAGTACGGCCTCGAAGAAACTGTCCACCGGCTCACGCAGGCTGGCCAGGCGCTCCAGCGCCTCGCGGTAGCTGCCGGCGTTCGCCAGGGCCACCTCGGCGTCGGCCACGGCCTTGGCCAGGGTTTGCTCGGCGGCTTCCTGCAGCAGCGCATCGTCCACGCTGCTCGGTACGCTACCTTCAGCCTTGCTCAACAGGTTGGAGACGCGTTTGTTGGCAGCGGCCAGGGCGGCAGCTTCAGGCAGCTTACGGAAGGCCTGTACGGCCTGCACGCGCTGGTCGAAGTCCAGCGCCGAGGTCGGCTGCAGGGCACGCACGGAGAGGTACACGGCTACGTCCACGCCTTCGTCTTCATAGCGGGCCCGCAGGCGGTCGAAGACGAACTCCAGCACCTGGTCGGCCAGTCCTTCGGACTTTACCTTGGCGCCATAGAGGTCGACGGCGAAGGCGACGGCGGCGGCGAGGTCGAGGTTGAGCTGCTTCTCGATCAGGATGCGCAGCACTCCCAGGGCCTGACGACGCAGGGCGAAGGGGTCCTTGCTGCCGGTGGGCAGCATGCCAATGCCGAAGATGCCGACCAGGGTGTCCAGTTTGTCAGCCACGGCTACGGCGGCACCGGTGAGGGTCTGCGGTAGCTCGGCGCCAGCGCCACGGGGCATGTATTGCTCGTTCAGCGCCTGGGCGACGTCTTCCGGCTCGCCATCGTTGATCGCGTAGTAGTAGCCGGCGATGCCTTGCATCTCCGGGAACTCGCCGACCATTTCAGTGGCCAGGTCGCACTTGGCGAGGATGCCGGCGCGTGCGGCGCGGGCCGGGTTGGCGCCGATCTGTTCGGCAACGAAGCCTGCCAGGCGGGATACGCGCTCGGCCTTCTCGAACACGGTGCCGAGCTGGGCCTGGAACACAACGTTCTTCAGGCGCTCATTGAAGCTTTCCAGCTTCTGCTTCTTGTCCTGTTTGAAGAAGAACTCGGCGTCGGTGAGGCGCGGGCGCACCACCTTTTCGTTGCCGGAGATGATCTGTGCCGGGTCCTTGCTGTCCACGTTGGCCACGGTGATGAAGCGCGGCAGCAGCTTGCCGTTGGCGTCCAGCAGGCAGAAGTACTTCTGGTTGTCCTGCATGGTGGTGATCAGGGCTTCCTGCGGCACTTCGAGGAAGCGTTCCTCGAAGGAGCACACCAGCGGCACTGGCCACTCGACCAGGGCAGTCACCTCGTCCAGCAGGTCAGCGGGAACTACTGCGGTGCCCTTCTGCTCGGCGGCCAGCTCGGCAACGCGTTTGGCGATGATCTCGCGGCGCTCGGCGAAGTCGGCCAGTACGTGGGCGCTGCGCAGGTCTTCCAGATAGGTGGATGGCTTGCTGATGCGGATATTGTCCGGGTTGTGGAAGCGATGGCCGCGGGATTCACGGCCAGCCTTCTGCGCGAGGATCGTACAGTCGACGACCTCTTCGCCGAACAGCATGACCAGCCATTGGGTCGGACGGACAAATTCTTCGCGGCGGGCGGCCCAGCGCATCCGCTTGGGAATCGGCAAGGCGGCGAGGGAGGTTTCGACGATGCCAGGCAGCAGGCCTGCGGCGGGCCGGCCGGGGATGGTCTGGCTGAACTTCAGCTTCGGGCCGCTCTTGTCGATCTGTTCCAGGTCGACGCCACATTTGCGGGCGAAGCCCAGTGCGGCCTGGGTCGGCTTGCCTTCGGCATCGAAAGCGGCCTGGATCGGCGGGCCGTCGAGGTTGACGCTGCGGTCGGGCTGCTGGGTAGCCAGTTGCTCGACCACTACCGCCAGGCGGCGCGGGGCGGCGAACACCTGGGCCTTGGCATAGCCGAGGCCGGCGGTCTTGAGGCCTTGCTCGATGCCGCCGAGGAAGGCATCACCCAGGGATTTCAGGGCCTTGGGAGGCAGCTCTTCCGTGCCCAGCTCTACCAGGAAATCTTGTGCACTCATTCTTGAGCCTCCAGCTTGGCCAGTACTTCGTCACGCAGTTCGGGAGTGGCCATGGGGAAGCCGAGGCGCGCACGCGCCTGCAGGTAGCTTTGCGCCACGGCGCGGGCCAGGGTGCGCACGCGCAGGATGTAGCGCTGGCGCTCGGTCACCGAGATGGCGCGGCGGGCGTCCAGCAGGTTGAAGGTGTGGGAAGCCTTGAGGACCATCTCGTAGGTCGGCAGCGGCAGCTGCAGCTCGATCAGGCGATTGGCCTCGCTCTCGTAGAAGTCGAAGAGTTCGAACAGCTTCTCGACGTTGGCGTGCTCGAAGTTGTAGGTCGACTGTTCCACCTCGTTCTGGTGGAACACATCGCCGTAGGTGACCTTGCCGAAGGGGCCATCGGCCCAGACCAGGTCGTACACCGAATCGACGCCCTGGATGTACATCGCCAGGCGTTCCAGGCCGTAGGTGATTTCGCCGGTGACAGGGTAGCACTCGATACCGCCAACCTGCTGGAAGTAGGTGAACTGGGTGACTTCCATGCCGTTCAGCCAGATTTCCCAACCCAGGCCCCAGGCGCCAAGGGTCGGTGATTCCCAGTTGTCCTCGACGAAGCGGATGTCATGCACCAGCGGGTCGATGCCGATGGCTTTCAGCGAGCCGAGGTACAGCTCCTGGAAGTTCTCCGGGTTGGGCTTCAAGACCACCTGGAACTGGTAGTAGTGCTGCAGGCGGTTGGGGTTTTCGCCGTAGCGGCCGTCAGTCGGGCGGCGGGACGGCTGCACATAGGCGGCGTTCCAGGTCTCCGGACCGATGGCGCGGAGGAAGGTGGCGGTGTGGAAAGTACCGGCGCCCACTTCCATGTCGTAGGGCTGGAGCACCACGCAGCCCTGCTCGGCCCAGTACTGCTGCAGGGCGAGGATCAGGTCTTGGAAGGTGCGCACGGCGGGCGTAGTCTGGCTCACGAAATTCACCTGTGCTGGGTCTTCGACGGAAAATGCCGGAGTATACCCGATCCGACCCCGCCGCAACCGCATGGAAAGCCTTATGCCACGCTGCTTCTGGTGCAATGACGACCCCCTCTATATCGCCTACCACGACACCGAATGGGGAGTTCCGCTGAAGGATCCGGCGGCGCTCTTCGAGCTGCTCCTGCTCGAAGGATTCCAGGCCGGTCTGTCCTGGATCACCGTGTTGAAGAAACGTGAGCGTTACCGCGAGGTGCTGTTCCGCTTCGATCCCAAGCGCCTGGCGGTGATGAGCGACGAAGAGATCGAACAGCGGATGCAGGACCCGGGCATCATCCGCAACCTGCTCAAGCTCAAGGCAGCCAGGCAGAACGCCCAGGCCTGGCTTCGCCTGGAAGACCCTGTAGCGCTGCTCTGGTCATTCGTCGGCGGCAAACCGAAGATCAACCACTTCAGCGAGCGCGGCCAGGTCCCGGCGGTCACCCCCGAGGCCGAAGCCATGAGCCGCGCGCTGAAGAAGGCTGGCTTCACCTTCGTCGGCCCGACCATCTGCTATGCCTTCATGCAGGCCGCCGGCATGGTCATGGACCACACCACCGACTGCGACCGTTATCGCGAGCTGACCCTGTGATCCGGTGCGAGGGTAGAATGCGCGCTTTCGAACGTCCTGGAGTTGCCTGTGGATAAGTTGAAAGGTGCGCTGATTGTCGGCTTCCTGCGCCTCTTCGCGATGTTGCCCTGGCGCGCCGTGCAAGCGGTTGGCGCGACCATTGGCTGGCTGATGTGGAAGCTGCCGAACCGTTCCCGCGACGTGGTGCGGATCAACCTGTCCAAATGCTTTCCCGAGTGGTCGCCGGCGGAGTTGGAGCAGCGCGTTGGCCAAAGCCTGATGGACATCGGCAAGACCTTCACCGAAAGCGCCTGCGCCTGGATCTGGCCGGCGGAGAAATCCATCGGATTGGTACGCGAAGTGGAAGGACTGGAAGTGCTGCACGAGGCCCTGGCCAGCGGCAAGGGCGTGGTGGGCATCACCAGCCACTTGGGCAACTGGGAAGTGCTCAACCACTTCTACTGCGCCCAGTGCAAACCCATCATCTTCTACCGCCCGCCGAAGCTGAAGGCGGTGGACGAGCTGCTGCAGAAGCAGCGTGTGCAGTTGGGTAACCGCGTGGCGCCGTCCACCAAGGAAGGCATCCTCAGCGTCATCAAGGAAGTGCGCAAGGGCGGCTCCGTGGGCATTCCCGCCGACCCTGAGCCGAGTCTGTCGGCGGGCGTCTTCGTACCCTTCCTCGGTACCCAGGCGCTGACCAGCAAGTTCGTCCCCGGCATGCTCGCCGGTGGCAAGGCGCGCGGCGTGTTCCTGCATGCCCTGCGCCTGCCCGATGGCTCGGGCTTCAAGGTGATCCTCGAAGCCGCGCCCGAAGGCATGTACAGCGATAACGTCGAAGAAGGCGTTGCCGCCATGAGCCAGGTGGTGGAGAAATACGTGCGGGCCTATCCGACCCAGTACATGTGGAGCATGAAGCGCTTCAAGAAACGCCCCGAGGGCGAGACGAAGTGGTACTGACGAAGAAGGCGCCGGAAGGCGCCTTTTTCATGGGTCGGATCATGGCTCTCCCGCAGAAGGGTTGTATCCGGGCGCGATTCGCCGTATTAACGACGGCAGCAAAAACGGCTCAGGATGATGCGATCCCATGGCGAACCAGCGTCAATTTCCCCGAACTCCGATGAAATGCAGGATCAAGATCAGCCACCCGAGCTTCGGCGACCTGATTGCCCAGACCCGTGACCTGTCCGATGGCGGCGTCTATGTCCGCCATCCCGACCTGGCCGCCCTGTCCGTCGGCAGCATCGTTTGCGGCCAGGTGCAGGATCTGCCGATCGAGGCGCCGATCCTGCAAATGGAAGTGATGCGCGTGGATACCGAGGGCGCCGGTTTTCGTTTCCTCGACAGCGACTAGTCGTCCGCAGCGGTGAGCCGCGCCTTTACTGTGGGCACCTCACGCGCGTCCTGGCGCAGCCATTCCGCCGGCGGGCATCCCACCAGGCTGGCGAAGGTTCTGGAAAAGGACGCTTGCGAGCTGTAGCCCACAGCGTCTGCCACAACCTTGATCGGCACTCCGTCTCGCAGCAAGTCCTGGGCGACTTTCATGCGCCAGCCGCTCAGATAGCCCATGGGCGAAACGCCCAGCACCCGGCTGAACCAGGCGGAGAACTTCGAGCGCGACATCGCCGCCAGCCCCGCCATCCGTTCCACGCTCCAGTCCGCTTCGGGCTCGCCATGCAGCCGGCTCAGTACGGCGCCCAGCCGAGGATCCTGCAGTGCGTAGAACAGGCCTCCGGCGATCTTGCCGTCCTGGACTGCCCGCCGCACCAGCAGCACGAAGAGATACTCGAACAGCAGGTTAAGCGCTTTGGCGCGACCTGGCGCCTGGTCCTGGAATTCCCCTACTAGGGCACGGATTACCGGCAGCGCATGGCCGAGGGCGTCGAGCGGGAACACCAGGGTTTCTTCCAGCCCAAGGGGAAGAGGCTGCGCCGTGCCCCTGCCGAACTGGAAGGAAGCGCAGATCAGCTCGGCTCCTTCCATGGAGCTGGAACGCAACTGGTAGCGGCAGCTACTCGGGCAGAACAGCACGCTTGGCTGGCTGATCGACACTTTCGGCATGCCCGGCTGGATCAAGTCGAGGCCGCCACGCTCCACCAGATGGATGAATGCCATCCCGGGTGGCTTGTCGAGCATCAGGGCGCCGTCCACGCGGCCGGCGAAGAACAGTCGGCCCTGGAGATTGGTGCGTTCGAAAAACTCGGAAAGGACATCCATAGGGGACAACCTGGCAAAGATCCTGTACGTCCAGGGAAAAGCCGTCGGGGGCACGGCCATAGGATGAACTCAAGCCGATGGTAGCCAGCCAGAAGGCCGGCTGCCATGGCCTTGCGCGATTTATCCACAGCCCACAGGAATTCACCCTCATGAGCCAGACATCCCCCTACGCCGATCCCCTTGAACCCGCGCTGCCCGATCCGGGCATGAAGCTCGACCTGTCCCGCGCCGCGCTGGTGGTCATCGACCCGCAGATCGACTTCCTCAGCCCTGAAGGGGTGAGCTGGAGTGTGTTCGGCAAGAGCATTACCGAGCACGACACGGTCAAGCACATCGGCCAGCTCTTCGCCGCGGCCAAGACGGCCGGCATCACGGTTGCTGTATCGCCGCACTACTACTACCCCAGCGACCACCAGTGGCAGTTCGGCGGACCGCTGGAGAAAGTCATGCACAACATCGGCATGTTCGACCGCAAGGGTCCGCTGAACCTGGAAGGCTTCGAAAACTCCGGCGCGGACTTCCTGCCCGAGTACAAGCCCTACATCCTCGACGGAAAGACCATCATCGCCTCGCCGCACAAAGTCTATGGCCCGGAAACCAATGACCTGGCGCTGCAACTGCGCAAGCACGGCGTGTCGCAGGTGATCCTGGCCGGTATGGCCGCCAACCTCTGCGTGGAATCCCACCTGCGTGAGCTGCTGGAGACCGGGTTTGAAGTCGCAGTGGTGCGTGACGCCACGGCGGGTCCGACGACCCCGGAAGGCGATGGCTACCTGGCCGCGTTGATCAACTTCCGGTTCATCGCCAATGCGCTTTGGACCACCGAACAGACCCTCGGTTATCTGCGCGGCTAGTGATCCGGAGCCCCGCCGCTTCTGGGTGGCGGGGCGAAGGGCGTTCAGCGCAGGGTATAGCCGCTGTCCACCACCAGGTCCTGGCCGTACAGACCGCGCGCAGCGGGCGAGAGCAGGAAGAGGATGACATCGGCCACGGCTGCGGGATCGAGGAAGCGGCCACCCAGCAGGCGTTGGTTCACTGTGCCGGCCACTGCCGCCAGATCGTCGCTGCCCAAGCCCAAGGTCGACCAGATCGGCGTATCGGTGGGGCCCGGCGACACCAGGTTCAGGCGCACTTGGCGTTCGGCCATTTCCACAGCCAGCGTGCGGACCTGGGCTTTCAGTGCGGCCTTCGAGGCGATATAGGCGGCGAGACCGGGGAAGGTCACATGAGACAAGAAGGTGCCGATGAAAACCACCGAGGCTGATGGCGCCAACCGCTCGCGTAGGGCGGCGAGCGTATCGAGGGCACCGGCGCCATTCACGGCCCACTGCGCCGCGAAGGCTGTGGTGTCCAGACCGTCGGCCAGGCGTGCGATACCCGCGTTGGGCACCAGGCAGTCGACCTGGCCCAGACTCCCGGCCACTTCCGCCAAAGCGGCCAGATCGGCAGCGCGGGTGACATCGCCAGGTTGCCAGGTCAGGGTTTGGTCGTAGCGCGTCAGGAGGCTGTCCAGCTCCCCCAGGGTTCGGCTCATGGCCAGGACGCGCGCACCTTGCGCCAGCAGTTTCTCAGTGACGGACAAGCCGATACCCGAGCTGGCTCCGGTGACTACGGCAAGGCGATTATCGAAGGGTTGTTGTGACATGACGGGGATTCCTGTTCCAGAGGAAAGAACGCGGCTTCGCCGCGACCCAGGCTGGAAAACAAGAATCGGGCCAGTCGATCTGGCCAATAAAATCAACTACTTGGAATGCTATGTGTCCTTATGACTGCGATTTTTCGCAGTCATAAGGACATCTGTAGGATGTCATAATGACTCACGGTATGTTGATCAGGCCGTAGCGCCCCCACGCTTGTCCAGGCGCTTGAGGAATACGGTCATCTCCTTTTCCGCCTGCTTGTCGCCATGGGCGCGGGCGGCATCCAGGCCCTGGGTCCAGGCTTCACGTGCAGCGGGGATGTCGCCCTGCGTCTCCAGGGATTTGCCCAGCAGCTTCCAGGCGGCGGAGTACTTCGGGTCTTGCTCCACGCAGCGGCGCAGGTGCAGGGCAGCCTTGGCGGCATCGCCCTGGTCGAGGTAGCCCTTGCCCAGGCCGAACCGCAGCAGGGCGTTGTCCACGCCCTTGGCCAACATCTTTTCCAGTCCTTCGAGCATGCAGTGTCCCCTTAGAAGAAGGTCAGGCCAACCTGGAACAGGCGCTCGGCATCGCGGATGTACTTCTTGTCCACCAGAAAGAGGATCACGTGGTCGCCCGACTCGATCACCGTATCGTCGTGGGCGATCAGTACTTCCTCGTCGCGGATGATGGCGCCGATGGTGGTGCCTGGCGGCAGCGCGATGTCCTCGATCATCTTGCCCACTACCTTGCTCGACTTGGCGTCGCCATGGGCGATGGCTTCGATGGCCTCGGCCGCGCCGCGGCGCAGGGAGTGCACGCTGACGATATCGCCACGGCGCACGTGGGTCAGCAGGGTGCCGATGGTGGCCAGCTGCGGGCTGATGGCGATGTCGATATCGCCGCCCTGCACCAGGTCCACGTACGCCGGGTTGTTGATGATGGTCATCACCTTCCGCGCACCCAGGCGCTTGGCCAGCAGCGAGGACATGATGTTGGCCTCGTCGTCGTTGGTCAGGGCCAGGAAGATGTCCGCATCGTTGATGTTCTCTTCCACCAGCAGGTCGCGGTCGGAGGCGCTGCCTTGCAGCACGATGGTGCTGTCGAGGACTTCCGAGAGATGACGGCAGCGCGCCGGACTCATCTCGATGATCTTCACCTGGTAACGGCTTTCGATGGCCTCGGCGAGGCGTTCGCCGATGTGCCCGCCGCCCGCGATCACCACGCGCTTGTAACTGTCTTCGAGGCGGCGCAGTTCGCTCATCACTGCACGGATATGCGCCTTGGCGGCAATGAAGAAGACCTCGTCGTCGGCCTCGATCACGGTGTCGCCCTTGGGCAGGATCGGCCGGTTGCGGCGGAAGATGGCGGCCACGCGCGTATCCACGTTGGGCATGTGCTCGCGGATCTGTCGCAACTCCTGCCCCACCAGCGGACCGCCGTAGTACGCCTTGACCCCCACCAACTGGGCCTTGCCTTCGGCGAAGTCGATCACCTGCAGCGCGCCGGGATACTCGATCAGGCGCTTGATGTAGTTGGTGACCACCTGTTCGGGGCTGATCAACACGTCTACCGGGATGGCTTCGTTGTCGAAGAGGCCGGAGCGGGTCAGGTAGGCCGCTTCGCGCACCCGGGCGATCTTGGTGGGCGTGTGGAAGAGGGTGTAGGCCACCTGGCAGGCGACCATGTTCACCTCGTCGCTGTTGGTCACCGCCACCAGCATGTCGGCGTCGTCGGCACCGGCCTGGCGCAGGACGGTGGGGAAGGACCCCTTGCCCTGGACAGTGCGGATGTCCAGGCGATCGCCGAGATCGCGCAGACGGTCGCCGTCGGTGTCGACCACGGTAATGTCGTTGGCTTCCCCCGACAGGTGTTCGGCGAGGGTGCCGCCAACCTGGCCGGCGCCGAGAATGATGATCTTCACTGCAGGCTCCCTTAGCCGCGGGGCAAGGCGGCGATTTTGATCAACTTCGCATAGTAGAAGCCGTCATGACCGTTTTCCTGCACCAGCAGCTGGCGGCCATGGGGCTGTTTCAAACCGTAGGGACCTGGGATATCCAGTTCACGGGCGCCAGGCGTGCGGGCGAGGAACGCGGCGAGGGTGTCGCTGTTCTCCGCCGGCAGTGCCGAGCAGGTGGCGTAGAGCAGGATGCCGCCGACTTCGAGCGTTGGCCAGAGGGCATCGAGCAATTCGCCTTGCAGCTTGGCCAGGGCCGGGATGTCGTCGGCCTGGCGGGTCAGCTTGATATCCGGGTGGCGGCGGATCACCCCGGTGGCCGAGCAGGGCGCGTCGAGGAGAATGCGCTGGAACGGTTTGCCGTCCCACCAGGTGCCGGTGTCGCGGCCGTCGGCGGCGATCAGGCGGGCATCCAGACGGAGGCGTGCGAGGTTTTCGCGCACGCGCACCAGGCGGCTTTCTTCCAGGTCAACCCCCAGCACTTCGGCCAGTCCGGGCTCGGCCTCCAGCAGGTGGCAGGTTTTGCCGCCGGGGGCGCAGCAGGCATCCAGGACGCGTTGGCCGGGGGCCAGCTCCAGCAGGTCGGCGGCCAGTTGCGCGGCTTCGTCCTGCACGCTGACGCGGCCTTCGGCGAAGCCCGGCAGGGTCTTCACATCGCAGGCTTCGGCGAGGCGGATGCCGTCGCGGCTGAACGCGCAGGGCTCGGCGGCAATGCCGGCCTGGTGAAGTTCGGCCAGATAAGCGTCTCGGCTGCCATGGCGGCGATTGACGCGCAGGATCAGCGGTGGGTGGGCGTTGTTCGCTGCGCAGACTGCTTCCCAGTGGTCTGGCCAGGCGGCCTTGAGTGCTTTCTGCAACCAGCGCGGGTGGGCGGTGCGCGCTGCCGGGTCGCGTTCCAGCTCGGCGAAGATCGTCTCGCCCTCGCGCTGGGCGTTGCGCAGCACCGCGTTGATCAATCCCTTGGCCCAAGGCTTCTTCAGCTTGTCCGCGCAGCCGACGGTTTCACCGATGGCGGCGTGGGCGGGAATGCGGGTGTAGAAGAGCTGGTAGAGGCCCACCAGCAGCAGGGCTTCCACATCTTTGTCAGCGGCCTTGAAAGGCTTTTGCAAGAGACGCTCGGCCAGGGCGGCAAGGCGGGGCTGCCAGCGGGCGGCGCCGAAGGCGAGGTCCTGGGCCAGGGCGCGGTCGCGCGGATCGACCTTGTCCAACTGGGGCGGCAGGCTGCCACCCAGGGAGGCTTTGCCGGAGAGTACCGCGGCCAGTGCGCGGGCGGCGGCGAGACGGGGATTCATGCGCCCAGTACCTTGCCCGGGGCGAACTGCTCGCGGCGGCTGTTGTAAAGGTCGGCGAAGTTCAGTGGCTTGCCGCCGGGCAATTGCAGGCGGGTCAGGCGCAGGGCTCCTTCGCCACAGGCGACGGTCAGGCCGTCCTTACTGGCGGCGAGGATCTGGCCGGGCTGGCCCTTGCCCTCACCGAGCACGGCGGCCAGCACCTTCAACGGTTCTCCACCGAGTGTGCTGTGGCAGATGGGCCAGGGGTTGAAGGCGCGCACGAGGCGCTCCAGCTCAATGGCCGGGCGACCCCAGTCGAGGCGCGCCTCGTCCTTGTTCAACTTGTGGGCGTAATTGGCTAGGGCATCGTCCTGGACTTCACCCTGCAAGGTGCTGGCGGCCAGCCCTTCGATGGCTTCCAGCACTGCCTTCGGTCCGAGCTGGGCGAGGCGGTCATGGAGGCTGCCGCCGGTGTCATCTGCACTGATCGGCGTGGTGACCTTGAGTAGCATCGGACCGGTGTCGAGGCCGGCTTCCATCTGCATCACGGTGACTCCGCTCTGTGCATCGCCTGCCTGCACCGCGCGCTGGATCGGTGCGGCACCACGCCAGCGTGGCAGCAGCGAGGCGTGGCTGTTGATGCAGCCCAGGCGCGGGGTATCGAGCACCACCTGAGGTAGGATCAGGCCATAGGCAACCACCACCATCAGGTCTGCATCGAGGCCCTTGAGCTCGGCCTGGGCGGTCGGGTCGCGCAGGGTCGGCGGCTGCAGCACCGGGATGCCGTGTTCCACGGCCAGTTGTTTCACCGGGCTCGGCATCAGCTTCTGCCCACGACCGGCCGGGCGGTCCGGCTGGGTGTAGACGGCGACGATCTGGTGGCGGGAGTCGAGCAGGGCTTTGAGGTGCTCCGCGGCGAACTCCGGGGTGCCGGCGAAGACGAGGCGCAGGGGCTCAGTCATGGGTACTCGCTAAAGAAAAAGGCTTGCCGGAGCAAGCCTTTGGGATCGAGGGAATCAAGCCTGCTGGCGATGTTGCTTTTCCAGCTTCTTCTTGATGCGGTCGCGCTTGAGGGACGACAGGTAGTCGACGAAGAGCTTGCCGTTGAGGTGGTCGCATTCGTGCTGGATGCACACGGCCAGCAAGCCCTCGGCGATCAGCTCATAGGGCTGGCCGTCACGATCGAGGGCCTTGATCTTCACCTTCTGCGGACGATCGACGTTTTCATAGAAGCCCGGTACCGAAAGGCAGCCTTCCTGATACTGGTCCATCTGGTCGGTCAGGGACTCGAACTCTGGGTTGATGAAGACCCGTGGCTCGGACTTGTCTTCGGAAAGGTCCATCACCACCACGCGCTTGTGAACGTTCACCTGGGTGGCGGCCAGGCCGATACCCGGAGCGTCGTACATGGTTTCGAACATGTCGTCGATCAGCTGGCGGATGGAGTCGTCGACCACCTCAACCGGTTTGGCAATGGTGCGCAACCGCGGATCGGGGAACTCGAGAATGTTCAGAATCGCCATATGCGTTTGTGATGCACTTGTGGAATAAGTTAAAAATCCGCTGCTAAGATGGTGAGCAGCATCGAAAAACGGCTGAAGAGCCCGGTTGGGGCGGCTCTCAGGGCGTTGCATGTGAATGAACATAATAAAGGGATTCACCGCATGAGGAAATCACTACTCGCCCTGCTGCTCCTGGCCGCCAGTGGCCTGACCCAGGCTGCGGTGGAACTCAAGGATGGGCATCCGGAGCGCTATACCGTCGTCAAGGGCGACACGCTCTGGGATATTTCTGGCAAGTTCCTGCGCCAGCCGTGGAAGTGGCCGGAAATCTGGCACGCCAACCCGCAGATCGAAAACCCGCACCTGATCTATCCCGGCGACATGCTGAGCCTGGTTTATGTCGACGGCCAGCCGCGCCTGATGCTGAACCGCGGCGCTTCCCGCGGCACGATCAAGCTCTCGCCCCAGGTGCGGAGCACGCCGATGGCGGAAGCCATTCCGACGATCCCGCTGGAAGCCATCAACGCCTTCCTGCTGACCAACCGCATCATCGACGATCCCAAGGAATTCGAAACCGCTCCCTACATCGTCGCCGGCAATGCCGAGCGAGTGGTCAGCGGCGCCGGTGATCGTGTCTATGCCCGTGGCAACTTCTCCCAGGAGCAACCGGTCTACGGCATCTTCCGCCAGGGCAAGACCTACGTAGACCCGGAATCCAAGGAGTTCCTCGGCGTTAACGCCGACGACATCGGCGGCGGCGAGATGGTGGCCGACGAAGGCGATATCGGCACCCTGCTACTGTCCCGCTCCACCCAGGAGGTGCGCCTGGGCGACCGCCTGTTCCCAACCGAGGAACGCGCGATCAACTCCACGTTCATGCCCAGCGCGCCAGACCGCGACATCAGTGGCGTGATCCTCGACGTACCGCGCGGTGTGACCCAGATCGGCCAGTTTGATGTGGTGACCATCAACAAGGGCAAGCGTGACGGCCTGGTGGAAGGCAACGTGCTGGCGGTCTACAAGACCGGCGAAACCGTACGTGACCGCGTCACCGACGAATTCATCAAGATCCCCGACGAGCGCGCCGGCCTGCTGATGGTGTTCCGCACCTACGACAAGCTCAGCTACGGACTGGTCCTCGCTGCCACCCGCCAGTTGGCGGTGCTGGACAAGGTACACAACCCGTAACACCTCCAAGCCCCCGCCCTGCGGGGGCTTGTTGTATTGATGGCGGTCCTGCCGCAATCGCGGCGCGATCAAGGACCGATCGACGTGCCATCAATCTCCCCTGCCGAGCTGGAAGCTCGACTGCGTCTGCACCACCTCCCCGAACTCGGCCCTGCCCGTTTCCGTCGTCTGCTCGAAGCCTTCGGCTCCGCGTCCGCTGCCCTCAGCGCGCCAGCTGCCGCTTGGCGTTCCCTGGGCCTGCCGGGAGCCTGCGCCGACCCGCGGCGCAGCCCGGAAATCCGTGATGCCGCGGCGCACGCCCTGGCCTGGCTGGAGCGGCCCGGCCACCAGGTGCTGTGTTGGGATGACCCCGCCTACCCCGCCCTGCTCGCTGAACTGAGCAACGCGCCGCCACTGCTCTATATCGCTGGCGACGCCACGCTGCTGGAGCGTCCGCAGCTGGCGCTGGTCGGCAGTCGCCGCGCCTCTGCGGCCGGCCTGGATACTGCCCGTGCATTTGCCCGCAGCCTGGCGGGCGGAGGATTCGTCATCACCAGCGGACTGGCCCTGGGCATCGACGGCGCGGCCCACCAGGGGACGCTGGAGGTCGGGGGCGCAACAGTGGCGGTGCTCGGCACGGGCCTAGAGCGCATCTACCCCAACCGCCACCGCAGCCTGGCGGTGCGCATCGTCGATGAAGGCGGTGCGCTGGTATCCGAACTGCCGTTGGACTGCCCGCCGCAACCGGCCAACTTCCCCCGGCGCAATCGCATCATCAGCGGCCTATCCCTCGGTGTGTTGGTCGTCGAGGCCAGCCCCTCCAGCGGCTCGCTGATCACCGCACGTCTGGCCGCTGAGCAGGGCCGAGAGGTCTACGCCATTCCCGGCTCCATCCACCACCCCGGTGCGCGCGGCTGTCACCAATTGATCCGCGAAGGTGCGACCCTGGTTGAAAAGGTGGAGGACATCCTTGAGGCGCTGCGCGGCTGGCAGGTCATGCCTTCCGAGCCCCAGTCCGATGCCCCGACGCAGGGCGACCATCCGCTGCTCGAGCTGCTGCGTGCTGCGCCCTACAGCAGCGAAGGGCTGGCCGCGGCCAGCGGCTGGGAGCTGCCGCGCCTGCTCGCCGAACTCACCGACCTGGAGCTGCAGGGCCGCGTCGCCCGTGAGGCCGGCTGCTGGGTGCATCGCCAAGGTTGAGCCCTGTACACTTTGCCGATCCAGTATTGCGGGGAGCGGTTGATGGTCAGCAATTGGCGTGTGCAGCAAGTGGCGCGGGTCGTGCGTGAAGGTGGTGTGATCGCCTATCCCACCGAGGCGGTCTGGGGACTGGGTTGCGATCCCTGGAACGAAGACGCGGTGTATCGCCTGCTGGCGCTCAAGGAGCGTCCCGTGGAGAAGGGGCTGATCCTGGTGGCGGACAACATCCGCCAGTTCGACTTCCTCCTCGAAGGCCTGCCGGACGCCTGGATCGACCGGCTCGCCAGCAGCTGGCCCGGCCCGAACACCTGGCTGGTGCCGCACCAGAACCTGCTGCCGGAGTGGATCACCGGCCAGCACGACAGCGTCGCCCTGCGCGTCAGCGACCACCCCTTGGTACGCGACCTCTGCGCCCACACCGGCCCGCTGGTGTCCACCTCCGCCAACCCTTCTGGCCGCCCCGCCGCCTACTCGCGCCTGCGCGTGCAGCAGTATTTCGGCGACAAGCTGGACGCAGTGCTGGGCGGCGCCCTTGGCGGGCGTCGCAATCCCAGCGTGATCCGCGACCTGGTCAGCGGTCGCGTGCTCAGGGGATAAGCACGGTCGATCCGGTGGTCTGGCGGTTGGCCAGGGCCATGTGTGCCTTGGCCGCGTCGGCCAGAGCGAAGCGCTGGTTCACCTCCACCTTGATGCGGCCGTCGGCGATCAGCGCGAACAGCTCATCGGCCATCGCCTGCAGGCGCTCCGGCGTGCTGGCGTAGCCGAACAGCGTCGGTCGGGTGACGAAGAGCGAGCCTTTCTGCGCGAGGATACCCAGGTTCACTCCGGTGACCGGCCCCGAGGCGTTGCCGAAGCTCACCATCAGGCCGCGTGGCGCCACGCAGTCCAGCGACGTTTCCCAGGTGTCCTTGCCCACCGAGTCGTAGACCACCGGGCACTTGGCGCCGTGGGTGAGTTCCTGCACGCGCTGCACGACGTTCTCATGGCTGTAGTCGATGGTCGCCCAAGCGCCGTTGGCCTTGGCTTGCGCGGCTTTCTCCGGCGAGCTGACGGTACCGATCAGCTTCACGCCCAGCGCGCGCGCCCACTGACAGGCGATGAGGCCGACCCCACCGGCGGCGGCATGGAAGAGAATGGTTTCGCCACCTTTGAGTTCGTAGGTCTGGCGCAGCAGGTACTGCACGGTCAGGCCCTTGAGCATCACGGCGGCGGCCTGCTCGAAGCTGATGCTGTCCGGCAGGCGCACCAGCTTGTCCGCAGGCAGCACATGCAGCTCGCTGTAAGCGCCTAGCGGACCGGTGGCGTAGGCGACGCGGTCGCCCACCTTGAACTGGGTGACCGCACTGCCCACCGCTTCCACTTCACCTGCGCCTTCTGTGCCCAGACTGGTGGGGAAATTCGGTGCCGGATAGAGGCCGCTGCGGTAATAGGTGTCGATGAAGTTGAGGCCGATGGCGCGATTGCGCACCCGCACTTCCTGCGGCCCCGGTTCTTCCGGCTGGTACTCCGCATACTCGAGGACCTCCGGACCGCCGTAGGCAGAGAATTGGATGCGACTGGCCATGCTTGCAACCTCCTGGTCGGAAAAGCTCTCATCCAACGCCTCCCCTTGATTTCCGTCAAGCTGCCCGGGCTCTTGGGCGGTGGTATGCTTGCCTGCTCATTTTTCCGCCACCTAACCGCTGCCAGGGTTGACCACGTGACTGACCGTATCGAGGCCGTGAAGGCCTACCTGCTCGATCTGCAAGACCGCATCTGCGCCGCGCTCGCGGCCGAAGACGGCAAGACCGACTTCTACGAAGATGCCTGGACTCGTCCCGCTGGTGGCGGGGGCCGCACCCGGGTGATCGAGAACGGCGGACTGATCGAGAAGGGCGGCGTGAATTTCTCCCATGTGTTCGGCGCCAACCTGCCGCCGTCGGCCAGTGCCCACCGCCCGGAACTGGCCGGTCGCGGCTTCCAGGCCCTCGGTGTGTCCCTGGTGATCCACCCGGAAAACCCCCATGTGCCCACCTCCCACGCCAACGTGCGCTTCTTCTGCGCCGAGAAGGAAGGCGAAGAGCCCGTCTGGTGGTTCGGCGGCGGCTTCGACCTGACCCCCTATTACGCCGTCGAGGAAGACTGCGTGCTGTGGCACAAAGTCGCCCGCGACGCCTGCGCGCCCTTTGGTGCCGACGTCTACCCGCGCTACAAGGAATGGTGCGACCGCTACTTCCACCTCAAGCATCGCAACGAACCGCGCGGCATTGGCGGCCTGTTCTTCGACGACTTGAACCAGTGGGATTTCGACACCAGTTTCGCCTTCATGCGCGCCATCGGTGATGCCTACCTGGAGGCCTACCTGCCGATCCTGAGGAAGCGCAAGGAAACGCCCTTCACCGAACAGCAGCGCGAGTTCCAGGCGTTCCGCCGTGGCCGCTATGTGGAGTTCAACCTGGTGTTCGACCGCGGCACCCTTTTCGGCCTGCAGTCTGGTGGCCGTACCGAGTCCATCCTCATGTCCCTGCCGCCGCAGGTGCGCTGGGGCTATGACTGGAAGCCGGAGGCGGGCAGCGAAGAGGCGCGCCTGACCGAGTATTTCCTCAAGGACCGCGACTGGCTGAAGGAGGCAGGTCTCTGATGGACAGCTACTGCGTCTTCGGCAACCCCATCGGCCACAGCAAGTCGCCGCTGATTCACCGTCTGTTCGCGGAGCAGACCGGCCAGCAGCTTACGTACGAAGCCGTACTGGCGCCGCTGGACGACTTCACCGGTTGTGCCCGCCAGTTCTTCGAAACCGGCAAGGGCGGCAACGTCACCGTGCCGTTCAAGGAGCAGGCCTATCAACTGGCCGATAGCGTCAGCGCCCGCGCCCAACGTGCCGGTGCGGTGAACACCCTGAAAAAGCTGGATGACGGCAGCCTGCTGGGTGACAACACCGACGGCGCCGGGCTGGTGCGCGACCTCACCCGCAACGCCGGCCTGAGTCTCAGCGGCAAACGCATCCTGCTGTTGGGCGCCGGTGGCGCCGCGCGCGGGGTGATAGAGCCGATCCTCGCGGAAAGGCCGGCGGCCCTGGTGGTTGCCAACCGCACCGTGGAAAAGGCCGAAGCCCTGGCTCAGCTGTTCGCTGAACTGGGCCCAATTTCCGCCAGTGGTTTCGACTGGCTGGAGGAACCGGTGGACCTGATCATCAACGGCACTTCGTCAAGCCTTGCCGGCGATCTGCCGCCCATCTCGCCCAGCCTGATCAAGCCAGGTCACACCGTCTGCTACGACATGATGTACGGCAAGGAAATGACCGCCTTCAACCGTTGGGCCGCCGAGCATGGTGCCGCGCGTACCCTGGATGGTCTGGGCATGCTGGTGGAGCAGGCCGCCGAAGCCTTCCTGCTCTGGCGCGGCGTACTGCCTGACAGCGCGCCGGTCCTTGCCGAATTGCGCCGCCAGCTGGCGCAAGGCTGACTGCAGGAGCGAGGGTTAGGCTGAGCTTTTGTAGATGGATCAACTCTCGATCAGCAGGCCGCTGCTCTCGCCTTCCAGCTTGCGCAGCTCCCGTTCCACTTGCGGCCTGGCCCGGCGCAGCACCAGGCTGCGCCCTTCCCCGCCCAGGCGCCGCGCTTCGTCGTGGAGCATGCTCACGCCGGCGTAGTCGATGAAATTCACATGGTGCGCATCCAGCACCAGGCGCCCGGCGCGGCTGCGCTGGATCACTTTCTGCAGGTACGGACAGGCGCCGAAGAAGATCGACCCTTCGATGCGCAGCACCTCGGCATCCCCCTCCTTCGCCTGCAGCACCCGTGGCTGCGAGGTGCGTTTCAGGTAGAAGAACAACGAGGCCAGCACTCCGGCGTAGATGGCCGTCTGCAACTCCAGCAGCAGCGTCGCCACGCAGGTCAGTGCCATTACCGCGAACTCTGCTCGGCTGACCCGCCAGAGCTGGCGCACGCTTCGCCTGTCCAGCAGCCCCCAGCAGATCAGCAGGATGCTCGCGGCCATCGCCGGCAGCGGGATGTGGGCGATCAGCCGCGCGCCCAGCAAGGCGAATAGTGCCACCCAGAGCGCCGAAAACACGCCGGCCAGCGGCGATTGGGCGCCGGCCTGGAGATTCAGCCCGGAACGTGTGAAAGAGCCTGCCGAGAGGTAGCCGGAGAACCAGGCACCGATCAGGTTGGACAGGCCCTGGCCACGGGTTTCCTGGTTGGCATCCAGCATCTGTCGCGATTGGCTGGCGAGGGCGCGGGCGATGGACAGGCTGGTGACCAGGCCGAGCAGGCCGCAGGCCACGGCCGAAGGCAGCAGGCGCAACACGTCCTCAGCATCGATACGAATCGAGGCAAGCGGCGGCAGGCTGCCGCTGAAGGGGGGCACCCGTTCGACGCCGGCAAAGGTAGTGGGCATCGCCAGTACCAGGAGGCTGCCGCCAATGATGCCGATCAGCAGCGCCGGCAGGCGCGGCCACAGGCTGCGCACCAGAACGGAAAGACTGAGGGTGAAGGTCGCCACCGCCAGCGATGGCCAATGCACTTCGCGCACATGTCTGGCCAACTCCAGAGCGCTCTGCCAGGCCGTGGCGCGCCCTTCCAGATTGGCGAGGCCGAGCAGGTTGGGTACCTGGCCGAGGGAAATCACCAAGGCTGCGCCCAGGGTGAAGCCGAGCACCACGGACTGGGAGACGAAGTTGGCCAGGGAGCCGAAACGCAGAATGCCCAGCAGCCATTGGAAGGCGCCGGCGAGGAACGTCAGCAACAGCACCAGCCCGATGTAGTCCTGGCTGCCTGGCACGGCCAGCGGGCTGACACTGGCGAAGAGCACGACCGAAATGGCTGCCGTCGGTCCGCAGATCAAGTGCCACGACGCCCCCCAGAGGCAGGCGATGATCACCGGCACCACCGCAGCATAGAGCCCGTACTCTGCCGGCAGTCCGGCGATCAGCGCGTAGGCGATGGACTGTGGCAGGGCAAGGATGGCGCCGGTCAGACCCACCAATGCGTCGCGACCGAGGCTGCGGGGACGCGTTGCGGGTAGCCAGTGCAGGAAGGGGAAGAGGTCGGCGGGTTTCACGTCGGATGAGGCTCTTGTAGGGGCGAATTCATTCGCCAGGCAGCCCGAAGGCCTGCCATTCGGGATCAACAGGGGGCTGCTGCGCCGCCTTTGGCCAATGAATTCGCTATGTCTGCGTTAGCTGTTGCGAGAAATTTCCCATCCGGCCAAGAGCCTTGTAGGAGCTGGCTTGCCAGCGAAACGGG